>JAFWPT010000288.1 GCA_017509375.1 Bacteroidales bacterium
AGACTAAAAATTATAATACGAAAAAGAACAAAAATCAAAAACTACACCAACAACTAACGAACTACCACCAACGAGCACCTGATGTTCCAGTACCGCGGAAACTGGAGATACCTCGGAGTGACCGACGCAAACATAACCCTCACCTGGCTTCTTTATCAAGCCAGAAACAAAAGACTGGACAAGTAAATGAGAAGACGTCTGTTCATATTCATCCTCGCTGCGTTCGCGGTCCTTACAGGCTGTGAGCGCCGTCCGCTTGAATATGGCAACGCCAACATCAACCTCCGTCTCAACTTACACCTCAACATACGCATCAACGGCGAGCTCCAGGAACTTCCCACTCCTGAAATGATGCGTGTGATGTTCTTCGACCCCGAAACCTACGACCTCGTGACCGAGAGCTACCTCCCCGCCAACGGCGGCCGCGTGTCCCTGCCTCCGGGACGCTACAAGTTCATAGGCTACAACTTCGACACCGAAGCCACCCTGCTCCGCAACGACCGTAACTACTACTCCATCGAGGCCTACACCAACGAGGTGTCCCAAGCGCTTAAGAACAGCACCATCAATGCCATACGCACTGCTATGCTGGGCCGCACCAAGACCGATTCCCAGGAGGCCGAAAACGCATGGGAGCTCGCACTGCACCAGATTCAAGAAGCCCCCGTCATCTACGAACCGGACCATCTGTTCGTAAGCCACAAGGATATTGAGGTCTTCAACATCGACAGCGACCAGACCATCGAAGCCGAAGCTGAGACCATCATCGAGACCTGGAAGATATCCGTCCGTATCAAGAACGAGCAATATATGGCTTCCGCCAGGGCCCTGCTCACCGGCCAGATAGCATCCAACTTTATCGGTTTCCAAAAGGAAGAGGGCAAGACCGACACCGACGTAACCTTGATGTTCGACATGAAAGCCGGCGGCGAGGGTGAGACCGCGGACATGGTGATAGGCCAGTTCAACACCTTCGGCAAGAACCCTTCAGTCGCCAGCCGCCTATGGCTCACAATCATTATCAAGACTATTGGAGGAGATTACGTGGAATGGCATCGCGACATCACCGACGACTTCTTCACTGACGAAGCCTACGAAAACCAGATAATACGCATAGAAGAAGAAATTGACATTCCCGAGCCCAAGCCGGGCGAGACCGGAAGCGGAGGCTTCCAGCCTGGCGTGGATGAATGGGAAGTAGAAAATATACCTGTAAACATTTAATTATTAACAACTTTTATAAACAATCAAAACATTATGAAACACAATCAATTGATTCTCGCCGCAGCACTCGTAGTGCTCGCAGGCTGCAACAAAGCCAACGTGGAGACCATCGACTCCAAAGATGAGATCGGCTTCCGCGCAGTAGCTTCCATGGCCACCAAGGCCAACGATGCCATCATCACCGGCACCACCTACGCCCAGGACAACACCTTCCAGGTATGGGGCTGGCAGTCCGAGAAGGCTGACTTCTCCGAGTTTGCCAACGGTGATGCCTCCAACTTCATGACCAACCTCAAAATCGAGTGGACCAAGGGTCGTGACAACACCCGTACCGAGGCCTGGAGAAACAAGGACAACTACTACTACTGGCCTTTCACCGGAATGATCAGCTTCCTTGCCATCCATCCTTCCACCGTCGTTCCCACAAGCACCGGCTGGGATGCCACCAACGACAAGCCCACTGCTTCCATTGAGAACTATGACATCAGCGCCTCCAAGGATTCTACCGACCTGATGTTCGCCAATGCTGCCGGCGCCCGCCGCGCAGACGCTCTTCCCCTGGTGTTCAAGCACGCTCTTTCCCAGATCCAGTTCCGCGTAAGGACTGACTACGACTACACTCTTGACGATGTAGAGTTCAAGGTGGACAGCGTGAAGCTCAACAACATCGACCTCTCCGGCAACGTTGCCTATGCAAACGATGTCATCAACTGGACTGCCAACACCACCCAGACCGAGGCAAAGGACTACTTCAAGACTACCAAGGTTGTCGAGTATGCAGCCACCGATGTTGCAGCAGCCCTCTACGGCCGTGCACTCGTCATGATTCCCCAGCCGGCCAACAGCGATAATGCCGCCACTACCGACGTCATCGAGGGAACCACCATCACTATCGGCTACACTATGAAGCAGAAGACTTACGCTCCCATCTCCGGCACCGTTACCGTCGCCGCTCCATGGGCCAAAGTCAAGGAAGGTACTACCAATTACGATCCCGCCGAGGCTATCTCCGGATGGGAGCCCGGCAAGAAGTACAACTACACCCTCTGCTTCAAGCTGAACGAGATTACTTTCAATCCTGCAGTTACCGACTGGGTTGAGGTAGACCTCCAGACCGTCAACATTCTTGACTAATTTCGATTCACATAACAGAAACCAAACAATTAACAAACCACAAATCATGAAAAAGTTTTTCTTCCTCGCAGCCACCGCGATCGTAGCGTTCGCCGCCTGCTCCAAGAACAACGTTGATGTAGCTTCCATCCAGGATCGCAACATCAAATTCAACACGGTGACAAACATTGCCACCAAGGCTCCCATCAGCGGAACCACTTACTCCTATGACATGCCCTCTTTCGGCGTGTTCGCTTCTTACCTGAAGAAGAACCAGACCTGGGCTGCCAACAAGGCTACCGCCACCCGTTACATGGATGACGTCGAGATCAGTTTCGACGACACCAAGGACATCTGGGCTCCTGCAACTGCTCATTACTGGCCTCTCGAGGGTTCCCTTACCTTCATCGCCTACTCCCCGAAGAGCGCAGCAACTGCATCTTTCGCTGAAGCCACCGGTACCCTTACCCTGAGCGCCTTCACTGTCAACACCACAGTTGCAGACCAGGTTGACCTCCTCTACTCCTCAATCGCTGCAGACAAGACCCAGAACGAGTCTTACTACACCG
>JAFWPT010000289.1 GCA_017509375.1 Bacteroidales bacterium
ACAGGCTGGCGGAGGTAATCCTCTGCAGTCTTCTTCATCTTCTGAAGAATGATTGCGGAAATCTCCTGGGGGCTGTACAGGCGGCCGTTGATATCTACACGAGGAGTATTGTTGTCGCCGCGGTTTACCTTGTACGGGACACGTGCAACCTCTTTGCTCACCTGGTCATAGGTTTCGCCCATGAAACGCTTGATGCTGAAAATGGTGTTGCCAGGATTGGTGATAGCCTGACGCTTTGCCGGAGAGCCGACTTTGCGCTCACCGTTGTCGGTGAAAGCCACGACGGACGGCGTAGTGCGGGCGCCTTCATCATTTATTATAACAGTAGGCTGATTGCCTTCCATAACGGCTACGCACGAATTTGTGGTGCCGAGGTCAATTCCGATAATTTTTCCCATATTCTTAAATTTTTATTGTTTTACTTATCCATAGGCCCGGGGCTGATCCCGAAGTCCGCATTCTCAATCATCAAAAGTTTTGCCAGCCCGGAATTGCTGACAAATTGTCACCTTTTTAGTATATTTGCGCCATGTTTTACAGGAACCTGAGTTCTGAAGAGTACGCCAGCCTGGAGGCCCGTATCCTTTATGAAGACAATCACTTGCTGATAGTTAACAAGTTACCGGGAGAAATCACCCAAGGCGACAAAACCGGCGACGAATGCATTGCCGATGCCTATAAAGCCTTCATTGCTAAGCGTGACAGCAAACCAGGGCAGGTTTTTCTGGGCATTCCTCACAGACTTGACCGTCCAGTAAGCGGAATATGCGTACTTGCCAAGACCAGCAAGGCCCTTGGTCGCCTGGGCGTAATATTCCGGGACGGCGGCGCGCATAAGACCTATTGGGCGCTTTGCTGCGAGAAACCTGAGCCCGCGGAAGGCCATCTGGAAAACTGGCTCATAAAAAACGAGCCGAAAAACAAGTCCTACATCTGTGGCGAAAAACCTGGCGCCAAACTGGCAAAGCTTAACTACCGCTGGCTCCAAAGCACTGACAATTACCACCTTGTAGAAGTGGAGCTGCTCACGGGGAGACACCATCAGATACGCTGCCAGCTGGGGCATATAGGCTGCCCGATCAAAGGTGACCTCAAATACGGCGCACCCCGGTCTAACCCGGACGGAAGCATCTGCCTCCATGCCCGCCACATTCGCCTGGAGCATCCAGTAAAGCATACAGAAATACTTGTAAGCGCTCCCCCGCCGGCATCCTGGCCTCTCTAAGTCAGTTTCTTGAGGGAGCGCACAAACTCGCTCGGGGTAGTGTGCTCATTCAGCTTGAATGCCATATTGAAAGAGACCGTGGTGTGGAAACCGCTCATAGATGCAATCTCGCTCATTTTCAATCCGGGATCTTTCTTCATCAGCACCACTGCATACTTTACCCGGTAATAATTGACCAGCTGGTTGAAGTTGCGGCCGGAATGGAAGTTAATGGACTTGGATAAATACAAACGATTGGTGCGCGTCATCCTGGCAAGGTCTTCCAGAACAAAGTCTTCCTGCAGATAAGGCTTCCTGACTTCCATAATCTTAACCACCTCGTTGAAAAGGATTGCCGAACGGCTTTCGGAATCCACGTACTGCACCGGTTGTTTGTAACCGGAACCTTTCTGGCCCTGCTTTATAGTTTTTTCCTTCCGGCTGCCCAGAAACAGCGTACTACGAGTATATATCCTATAATAGTGCAGGCCGAAAAACAATGCAAGCAGCCCCATCATTATCCAGCTCCCGGCGACATACGGTGTAAGTGAAAGGACACCGAGCGCCATGAACTGATAAGCTGCGGTATGGAACAATTCCAGGTAGTCCAGAGTCCCCGGCCAGACGGTAGAGACCATAAACAACGGAGGAATGTCCGAAAAACGGTGCACGCTCCTGTGGACAGAGAAAAGAAACACCCAAAAAGCTCCTGACATAAGCATCAGCCACTGTGGAGCCGCTAGCAGTTTAAGCAACAGGGCAATCCCCGCCGCCGATACACAAGCTGCGGCACCAGGAAGCGTCTCTTCATGTGGCAGAGGGTACAATATCAGCAATTGCAGAGCATACCACAGATTAACACACAACATTGACGGATGAGGTATTCCGTCTGCTAAAAAATCGCAAAGCGTCAACAGCGGCATCATTGACAATGCAGCTATGCGCAAAAGTTTGTGAACAGGTAGTTTATGTTTCATATCGGAGCCAAAGGTATTCAATGGCTCCGATATTTAGGGAGACGAGAACGGGGAATATAAAAAGGCTTACGATTCTTTCGAAAGAATCTCCTTCTGCCCCTTGACTTTCTCTTTTATCCGGTCAAATCCTTTACCATAGACACCGGTAACGGACGACACGGAGAGAAATGCGTCGGGATCTACGGTTTTTACTACTCGCAACAGCAGGCTGAGGTCGGACTTACGGGTCAACACCATCAGCACCTCGGTCTGGGCCTTTGTGTACCAGCCCTTGCCGTCCAGCACGGTAACACCCCGATGCAATTCATGGGTTATAAGATCAGCTATTTCAGCATATTTCTTTGAGAGGATAAACAGTTGAACAGACTGGCGGGAGCCGGACAGATACAGGTCGAGGACCGTACTGTTTACAACTACGAGAATGAAACCATATACCACTGTGGTTACCTTCTCTGTCCATGGAAGCAGCTGGCCTTCAGGCGAATAGGAAGGAACAAGCAAAGAAGACAGGATAATCACCACATCCATCCAAAGAATCATCCGGCCAGGTGATACATTACGGTACTTGTTAATGATGAGAGCTATGATGTCGGTACCTCCGGTACTGCCGCCCTGGGACATGGTCATACCTATTCCCACTCCCACAAGTATGCCGCCCATGATGGTACTCATGAGTTTTCCGTTATCCACAGCCAGTGTCTGTGTAATCTCCGCAGGAATAAATCCCTGCAGGGCATTCAGACCTACAGAGGCTATGATGACAGCATATACTGTTTTGCCTCCGAAGCTCTTGCCCAGAATAAACATCGCTATTATAAGCAGCACGGCATTGACCACAAAATAAGTAGTACCGATTTTAATGAAGCCCTGCGTTGCATACTGAACTATGGCAGCAATACCTGACACTCCCCCGCCTACAAGATTGTTGGGCACAAGGAACAGGTTCCAACCGGTAACGTACAACAAGATGCCCAGGGTTATCAGGGCATATTCTTTTATAAAAGTGAATGCGGATTTCTTATTGAGCGGCATTGTTCTTCTTGTTTTTACTTATTCCTGCCTTGATTTCGTCAAAGCCTTCGCCATATACATTGTTGGTAGGAGAAACGGACATGAACGCTTTGGGGTCAATATCCTTGATAACACGCGAGAGCTGGGGGAACTCCTTTTGGCTGATAAGGATCAGAAGCACATCCTTGTCTTGCTTGGTATACCACCCCTGGGCCTTTAGCACAGTGACACCCCGGGACATAACGTCCGTGATATAATCGGCAATCTCCCGGTGCTTTTGGGAGAAAACCATAAGCTGATAGGAAGACTTTTTTCCTCCCACCACAAAATCTATTATAAGAGAGAAAGTTACAACTTCTACAAGGCCATAGCAGGCATCGGAAAAAGACTTGTCAGGCAAGAAGAGCAGCAGGGAGATAACTATAAGATCGGATACCAGAAAAGCAGTGCTCAACGACACCGGCCAATACTTGTTTATCATCAACGCCACGATATCCGTACCGCCGGTACTGCCTCCGTAACGCAGCACCAAGCCTATTCCGAGAGCTTCCGCCGCTCCTGCCAGAATGGGTATCAGGATTGTTTCCTGAACATAGAAAAACTCGCCGGGGACACT
>JAFWPT010000037.1 GCA_017509375.1 Bacteroidales bacterium
CTTCTTTCGCGTAAGGAAGTATTTCCCAATCGCCATGATGGCAAAGAAAGCAAAGGCTATTATGACATAGAACCAAACAGTATCCAACGTTCCTCTACGCCAATTGCCAAATACCAGAATCCCAGTAAAGACTATCGCACTTATTGCAGGGTAGAGAATGATTTCTTTCCAGTTGCTCTTCATACAGACATCGATTTATCAAAGACAAAGTAACACCTTTTAGTCGTAGTTTCCGTAAAGCTGATTCTTGTTCCAATCTGTATCCACTTGTCCCACTCATTCCGTGGAACGGAACGGAACAAGGCCGATGGTCTGGGCCGATAGATACGGCCGCTCCGCGCCCGTTCAAGATGAAAGCGATCAAAGCCCGTTCTTCTTTCGTGATAATCCTGCGGATCCGACACCTATTAAGTTAACACAATCTCTGTCCAGATATCGCTTTCTGAGTTAGCGGTAAAGGTGTTTCCAAAAGCATCCTCAATGCGGATTTCGTGCTTTATTTCCCTGGGGCTGGTGTATTCCGGGTCAAGTGTATCAAAACTTATACTGTTCCTGCCGTCTTCATACGGGAAATAATCCATCAGCATCAGGTCTCCATATCCAAATTCCGCCAACGGCTTTGTAATCAACTGATATTTAAACCAATACTTTATCTGTAGAATATCATTCAAGGACGAGCCTGCCGGATGGGATGCATCGTAATCTTCCAAAGTGATTACATCAATTGAAGTCAGGCGCATATCGGCGGCACACCAGTAGTCTGCAGGGTGACTGGAAGTCGCTTTATGTACCCATCCTTTGTAAACCAGAGATGTGTCAATACTGCTGTAAAAAGCCCTGCTTTCCTTGTCGAATGCGGTGTCGAAATTGTACGTAGAAGTAAAAGCCGGCATTATTGTCCAGGGACCGCAGAATTTTATTCCGGTTATCTGATACATACGGACAGGAGACATTTCGACATACTCCTGATTCTTGTGCTCAAGATCGCAGGAAGAGAGTAGCGCTAGAGCAAATGCAGCTGCAATAATGAATTTGGTGGTGTTCATAATGGTTCGTTGTTGTTATTGTTTTGTATTAATCCAATCTGATTGCCTCATCGTCCAACCGGCCAGTGTCCCGGCACCGCCTATAACATTCGTATAAGACAACGGCATGGGAGCGATACCGCCGACGGCAAATTTGTTGTTAGCTATGTCATCAAGGGATGAAGCATATCGGAAGAACTCCCTGGAGAAGCGGTATAGCCGGACTCTGTACCGCATTGACAATTCATAATCCCCATTCTCCCAACTAAAATAGCCATAGTCCAGCAGTAATGACAGGTCGATTTCTTTCTGGTTGAAAGCACTGTCTTGCCAAACCCGTATGGGATAGCTCCAAGAGCCAAAGGACCAACCGGTGAATCTGATGTCAAGGTACTCTCTGTCAATGGCTACCCCATTCAGTCCCGTTTCCTCCTTTTTGGGTGCAAGGAGAGAATACTCTACGGTAGTCACGCCGTCCTCAATTTTGGTGCGCTCGCACTCGACGGCCACGCCATACCAATCGTTGCTGGCAGAATCGTCCGTAAAGGATATCGTGAGATTGTTGTAGTCGTCCGGATAATTCTCCTTGAAAGTGTATTTGAAATCCGGAGCTTCCATGGGCAGCACCGTGCTTGCTGTAATGCTCTCAGCGCCTTTTACAGACACTCTTACTTCTACTTTGTCTCCCGCCTCAAAGCCTTGGGGCACGAACCAGCATCCTTCCGGGACAGAGCCCGTCCGGTCTATTGCGTGCTTGACATTCAAAACCTTTCCGTTTACCGTGAAGTCAAAAGTGGCTTCATCAAGGAACGGAGACCCGCTGTAGGTATTCCCAACAGGGACGGTCTTATACAACTGTATGACAGTTGTGTCCGCGGCTCCAGGGCAACACAGCAAAACAAGCTTTGGTGTAGTTGGGATAAAAATCTCGAATTCCTCGCATTCGCAGGCTGCTGCAAGGAACATGGTTGCCAGAAGGCCGAATACATATCGTATATATCTCATCATCAGAACTTAATGGTATAGTTGAGCGAAGGAACTATTGGCACGATTCCATACCCCTTGCCCACGAAAGCAACATAACCCGGGTCAAATGTGGGGTCATCTTGCCTCACTCCCTTCCTCTCCGCAGCAGCATAAATGGGATTTATCCTGCAATAGACATTGTAAATGCTGATGTTCCAGACATACTCATGGCCACCTCTGGTTTTTCCGTGAATATTCGCACCGATATCAAGCCGGTGGTAGTCTGGTATCTTCACATTGTTAGGCTCTTCATACACCCATAATGAACGTAGCGTGTAATCTTCAACGCCATAGTACATGCCCTGGATATAATGTGTAGGAACAGTCATTCTGTTGCCGCTATGATAGTTCCAGGCGCCGTACAGCTCCCATTTCCCGTTGATTCGCCAGTTGGCCTGCAAGGTAATCTTATGGCGGTTGTCATTACGGTCGCGGAACCACGTCGGCCAAATGTCTTCAAAGAAACGCTCATTCCAGGACAGTGTGTAGAATGCGTTCAGCATAAGGGCTTCAGTCTCATATCCGAAATCCACTTCCATTCCGTATGAACGGCCCTTGCCTATCTTGAAGTTTTCCTCCCAATCATCTAGCCGGGGAAAGTAAGTGTTCATGCCGGTATATTCAATGAGGTTGTCCATTGTCTTGTACCAGCCTTCCACCGTCAGGTGTATGTTCAACGGCAGTTTGCCATAGACCCCCGCCGCCACCTGCCTTGAGCGCATCGGTTTAACCTTGTCGCCGGAAGGTAGCCAGCAGTTTGTCGGAAGATCAAGATAAGTGGATGCTACCTGATGCGAGAACTGGCTCATCTCCGAATACGAGGCTTTGATGTTCACGTCCGGCGAGCATTGCACCTTGAGTGCAAGTCTCGGCTCCAAGGAGTTCCACACTTTGCCGGAGGAACCATACAGGGTATTCCTCAAGCCAACGTTTGCCCGTAGCCATCCGGTAATCCGCATCTCATCCTCTACGTATATTGTCCCTTCCCAGCCGTATGCGCGGACGGTATCATTCTGGGCATATTTCTCTTCAAAGCCGTTCTGCACCATAACTTCCGAATATGTGTAATCCGGCCTGTATAAGTGCCCTATCCCCCCGGTACCGAACCTGAATGTATGATTGGAATTCGGTTTCCAGAGAGCGTCCGCGCAGATACCAGTATCATCGAGCACATTGTGATTTGAGAGAGTCTGCATCTCCTCTATTACAGACCTGTATCCC
>JAFWPT010000290.1 GCA_017509375.1 Bacteroidales bacterium
CTCCTCCGGTCTCCGACTATTATCCCCCGCTGCTTCGCAGCTGCCCCCAGGGGCACGGGGGGCGTTCCCCCCGAAACCGGCCTCCGCCGGTCTCCGACTACTATCCCCCGCTGCTTCGCAGCTGCCCCCAGGGGCACGGGGGGCGTACCCCCCGAAACCCCCTGCTAGGGATAGGGAGGTGCGTTCGAAGTTCCCGCGCGCCCAGGTGACGACCTGGCGTACCGAGTCGAGATGCGTGACATCGGCACCTCCTGCACGTGCGGCCAGCGACGCTGCACCGGTGTAGGCGAACAGGTTGAGCACGCGAGGGTGGTCCAATTCGCGGCATTTCCGGTAGATGAACTCCCAGTTGGGAGCCTGCTCCGGAAACACGCCCACATGCTTGAAGGAAGTGAGCCCGAGCCTAAGAGCCAAGGATTTATATTTGATCCACCACTGGTCCTCCATCTTGTGGAGGCGATCCCAAGTGCCGCTGTCTTCTTTGCCGGCCTTCCCGAAGCCCGCCCCGGGAGTAAAGCGCGTATGTGCCATCCGGTTCCACTCCGACTGGGGAAGGCTTTTGTCCCACAGTGCTTTAGGCTCCGGCCTTGCAAGCACGTAAGCGCCGAAGCGTTCAAGCTTCTCGCCGGCTCCGCAGTCAATCAGCTCATAATCTTTCCAAGAAATGTCGGGGAACTCTACCATAATAATGCAAAGATACTGCTTTTTCCCAATATCCCACTCTCGCTTTGTAAATCAGTGTGTTGTTATCTTGAGCATAATAACAATTATTCCATAATCCGGCTTCTGCTATCCAGCATGGCTTGTCGTCCCTAATTCATGGGAGCGAATCACCGCATTTCGCTCCCGAAAAGGCTGGCAAATGGTAATCTGGGAGCGAGTCATCGCCTCTCGCTCACGAAACAGTGGAAAAGCAGTCAAACGGGAGCTAAACACAGTGCTCCACTCCCGAAACGGTGGAAAAGTGGTAAAACGGGAGAGAAACACAGTGCACCTCTCCCGAAAAGGCAGAAATTTGGCGAAATGGGAGCGAATCATCGCATTTCACTCCCGAAAAGGCTGGCAAATGGTAATCTGGGAGCGAATCACCTCATTCCGCTCCCGAAACGGTGGAAAAGCAGTCAAACGGGAGCGAATCTTCGCATTTCGCTCACGCTGACGTGTAGGCCTTGATGCTGTCTCTCAGGTCGCCTGTTGTCTCTCAGGTTCCCCCGCTGTCTCTCAGGTCCCCCGCTGTCTCTCAGTTCCCCCGCTGTCTCTCAGGTCTCCCGTTATCTCGCAGGTCCTCCCGCTGGCGCGCAGATGAGGGCGCTGGCGTGCTGCTATGCCAATTAATGAAAAAAGAGGGGCCGCGAAAACCGGTCCCTCTAAATACGATGTGAAATCATTATTTCCTGATGGCAGCTATGCCGGGGAGTTCCTTGCCTTCGAGGGCTTCGAGCATTGCGCCGCCGCCGGTGCTCACGTAGCTGACCTTCTTGGCGAAGCCCATCTGGGTCACGGCTGCAACTGAATCGCCGCCGCCTACGAGAGTGTAGGCTCCGGCCTCGGTAGCCTTTGCCAGAAGCTCGGCTATCTTAAGGGTTCCGTTCGCAAAAGGAGCTATCTCAAATACGCCCACGGGTCCGTTCCAAAGGATGGTCTTGGAAGCGAGGATGACCTTCTCCCAGATTGCAAGAGATTCGGGACCGGCATCGACACCCTCCCATCCTTCGGGGATAGCATTGGAAGGAACTATCTGGGTATTGGCGTCTGCGCTGAAGTCGTCTGCGACCAGAGTCTGTACTGAAAGATAAATATTTACGCCCTTCTCCTTGGCCTTTGCGAGAATCTCGAGAGCCTGGGGTATGAGCTCATCCTCATGGAGGGAGTTGCCGATCTGGCCTCCCTGAGCCTTGATGAAGGTATATCCCATTCCACCGCCGATGATGAGGTTGTCAACCTTCTCGAGCATATTCTCAAGGACGGCGAGCTTGCTGGACACTTTGGATCCGCCGATGATAGCGGTGAAGGGGTGCTTGGCGTTGCTGAGCACGTTGTCGATAGCCTTGATTTCACCTTCCATCAGGTAGCCGAACATTTTGTCCTCGGGGAAATACTCGGCTATGAGGGCGGTAGATGCGTGGGCGCGGTGTGCGGTACCGAAAGCATCGTTGATATAGCAGTCTGCATAAGATGCGAGAGTCTTGACGAAATCCTTCTGGGAAGCCTTCACGGCAGCCTTTGCAGCCTTCTTCTCCTCGTCGCTTGCATCCTCTGCAAGTCCGCGGGGTTTGCCCTCCTCCTCGGCATAGAAGCGGAGGTTTTCGAGCAGCAGAGCCTCTCCGGGCTTCAGCGCGGCAACCTCTGCCTGGGCTTTCTGGCAGTCGGCGGCGAACTTGACGGGAACTCCGAGGCACTCGGAAACGTGAGCCAGGATATGACGGAGGGAGAACTTGTCAGTCACGCCTTTCGGACGTCCGAGGTGAGACATGATAATGAGAGCGCCACCGCCCGCAAGCACCTTTTTCAAGGTAGGGATAGCTGCGCGGATGCGGGTGTCGTCAGTGATTTCGAAATTGTCGTTTAGGGGGACGTTGAAGTCAACGCGTACGATCGCCTTTTTGCCGGTAAAATCGTAGGAATCGATGTGCTTTTGCATAATGTTGTTCTAAAAATCCTACAAAAATAATAAAAATCCGTAACTTTTGTACGAGGATATCCTTTAAGCGTTATAAATATGACGCGAAAGACCGTGCGTCCGCCACCGGTTCAGATGGTACAATTTTTGCAGCAAAATTGCGCCTGTTATTATTGTGTATGAAGAAGTCGTTATTTACTGTTCTGGTACTTTCAGCAGCGCTTTTCTGCGCCCGGGCACAGGAGCCTGCATACCTTTCCCTGGACCAGATTCTGGAGATTGCACTTAGCGAGAATGCTTCGGTACGGGTTGCCGACCTTGAGATAGAACGAACCGGATATGCCCGCAAGGGCAGTTATGCCGCATTGTTCCCGCAGATTGACGGTTCCGGTACTTACCAGCGCACCATCAAGAAGCAGGTGATGTATATGGATTTCGAACTGCCCGGCTTGGGCGGCGGAGCCGGAGCTTCGGAAAGCGGCTCTGACGGCAGTGCCGGCGGAGGCAGCCGCGACGGTTTTGAGGTGGGACGCTGGAACACTTGGTCGGCCGGCGTATCAGCCACTATGCCCCTGGTCAACGCCCAGTTGTGGAAAAGCCTGAAAATCAGCGACCAAGACGTGGAACTTGCGGTGGAAAAGGCTCGCAATTCCCGCTTGGAGACAGTCACTCAGGTGAAAAAGGCCTTCTATACCGTACTGCTTGCAAAGGAGGCCCTTAAAGTATATCAGTCGGTATATGAGAATGCGGTAGAAAATCTGGAACTCACCCAGAAGAAATATAACGCCCAGCGTGCCTCGGAGCTCGACCTTACCCGGGCCAAGACTGCCCTGGCGAATGCAGTTCCCAATATGTACGATGCCGCCAACTCGGTAGAGCTCAGCCTCTGGCAGCTGAAAGCCGTCATGGGCGTAGAACTGGGCAGCGCCATTGACGTAGCCGGATCCCTTACCGATTATTCCGGTCAGATGGAAGAGAGCTACAACCCCGGCACAGACCTCGGCGGCAACTCAGCCCTGCGTCAGCTCTCCATACAGGCGGAGCAGCTCGCATCGGCAGTGAAAATGCAGCAGTATGCTTACCTGCCCTCACTGGCCCTGGCTTTTTCCTACAGCTTGAACGCAATGGCCAACGATTACAACTTCAGCCAGTACAAGTGGTCCCCCCATTCTTACGTGGGACTTAGCCTCAGCATCCCTATCTTCTCCGGCGGAAAAAGGCTGAACGCGGTGCGGCAGGCAAAAGTACAGGCCGCCGAGCTTGATATCCAGCGTACCAACACCGAGCGTCAGCTGCAGATAGCCATACGTCAGCTTCTCGGCACCATGGATACGGCCACCAAGAGCTATGCCTCCGCCGCGAGCGCCGTAGAATCGGCCATGAAGGCTTATTCCATAGCCCGCCAGTCCTATGACGTGGGCCGCAGTACCCTGACCGACCTGAACGATGCCCAGCTTGCCTTGACCCAGGCCAAGCTCGGAGAGTGCCAGGCTATATTCAACTATGTTTCCGCGAAGTCCGACCTGGAGGGTACCCTGGGTGCGGATTTTATAGGCCCGGACGGCCGTCCCCAACTGAAAAACAGCAAATACAATGAATAAAAAACTCTTTTTTGCCGCCGCGTTGTTGCTTTCTGCATGCGGTCAGCAGGCTGCCCGGCAGGGCGCGGCGCAGCCGGCGGAAGCCCAGCAGGCGAGCGCCCCCATGGTTTCCGTAGTAACAGCCGCATACGAACACGTGCCCCAGACGGCCGTGTACTCCTCGAACGTGCAGGCCAACGTGGTCAACAACATAGCGCCCCAAAGCGGAGGCCGCATCCAGAAGCTGAACGTGGAGGTTGGAGATTTCGTGGCAAAAGGCCAGGTGCTGGCCGAAATGGACCGTGTGCAGCTTGACCAGGCCGGCCTGAAGCTCCGCAACGACGAGACTGAACTCGAACGCGTGCGCGCCCTGCTTGCCCAGGGAGGCATTTCCCAGGCCGATTTCGACCAGCTGGAACTCGCCTGCAACGTGAGCCGCAGCAACTATCGCAACATAGAGGAAAACACCATACTCCGCAGCCCCGTGAGCGGTGTAGTGACCGCCCGCAACTACGACCGCGGCGATATGTTCGCCATGGCGCAGCCCATTTATACCGTGCAGCAGATCACTCCGGTGAAGATTCTGGTGGCTATTTCCGAAACGGACTACACCCGCGTCAAGAAGGGAGACAAGGTAAGCATCACGGCCGATGCGCTCCCCGGCAGCGCTTTCAGCGGAACCGTCAACCGCCTGTATCCTACCATGGATGCCGCCACCCATACCTTCAACGTGGAGGTGCTGGTGCCCAATTCCCGCAGGGAACTGCGCCCCGGCATGTATGCCCGCGTGACCGTCAATTTCGGCGACAGCTACAGCATCACAGTGCCCGATACCGCAATCTCCAAGATGCAGGGGGCCGGTACCAGGACTGTGTTCGTGGTGGATGAAGAAGGCTGCGCCCAGTTGAAAGTGGTCACTCTCGGCCGCCATTTTGACGGAAAATATGAAATTACCTCCGGCCTGAGCGAAGGCGACCGCGTAGTTGCAAAGGGAGGCTCATCTCTCAAGTCCGGACAAAAAGTTGAAGTAGCACAATAATGAGCATATACAGGACAGCGGTCAAGAACCCCGTAACCACCGCGCTCATATTCATTGCCTTCATGATATTCGGCATCTTCTCGCTGAGCCGGACCAGTATCGCCCAGTTCCCCGAGTTCGATTCCAATACCATTATGGTGATGTCGTCTTATCCGGGCGCCAATGCCGCAGATATCGAGACCAACCTTACAAAGGTGCTGGAGAATGCCCTCAACGGCGTTGAGAACCTCAAGGAGCTTAATTCGCGTTCCAAGGAAAACATTTCCCTCCTCACCCTTACCTTTGAATACGGGACGGACATAGAAGAAGCCACCAACAACGTCCGCGACAAGCTGGACATGGTGAACTCCAATCTTCCCGACGGAGCTTCTATGCCCGTCATCTTCAAGTTCAGTGCGGATGATATGCCCATCATGCTGCTCACAGCTACCGCCGACGAGAGTCTTCAGGGCCTGGACAAGATTCTGGATGACCGTCTGGCTACCCCTCTGGCACGCGTGCCGGGAGTAGGCACCGTGAGCGTGGCGGGCGCACCCACCCGTGAGATACAGATTTACTGCGATCCCACCAAGCTTCAAGCTTACAACCTGAGTATCAATGCTATATCCGGCATTATCGCGTCTGAGAACAAGAACCTTCCCTCCGGCAACATAGATATAGGTTCCAGCACTTACACCCTCCGTGTGCAGAAAGAATTCACGGACCCTTCGCAGTTGCTGGACGTAGTGGTCGGCAATGTCGGAGGCCGTATCATCTACCTCAGGGACGTGGCCACGGTGCGCGACGGCTCAGAAGAAAGGGAGCAGGAATCTTACACCGACGGCATTCGTTCCGCCCGTATCATCATTCAGAAACAGGCCGGAGCAAACACCGTCAATGTAATCCGCGGGGTTAAGAAGCAGCTGGCCAAGATTCAGCCCACATTGCCTGCCGACGTAAACGTCACCATCCTGGTGGACGGCTCTACGGAGATTATCAACACCATCAAGACTTTGCGCGACACCATCATCATCACTTTCCTGGTGGTGATGCTCATAGTGTTCATATTCCTGGGCAACTTCAAGTCCACCTTTATCATCGTGCTGTCCATCCCTATGGCGCTGCTGGCGTCGCTGGTGTATCTGTTCGCCACTGGCAACACGCTGAATATCATTTCCATGTCGGCTCTTGCCATAGCCATAGGAATGGTGGTGGACGATGCCATTGTGGTGCTGGAGAACGTGTCCACGCACTTGTCCCGCGGTGAGCGGCCAAAGGAGGCGGCGGTGCACGGGACCTCGGAAGTGGGCATCTCGGTTATCGCTTCCACCCTTACCATGCTCTGCGTGTTCCTGCCGCTTACTATGATAAACGGTATGGCCGGCATCATGTTCCGCCAGCTCGGCTGGATAGTGAGCATCATTATGATAGTGTCCACTACGGCGGCTCTTACATTGGTGCCTATGCTCTGTTCCCGCTGGCTTAAGCAGAACGAAAGCCATGGCAAGGTGTATAAGGCCATTTTCGACCCTATCAATCGCTTCATCGATTGGATTTCAAGAGGATACGGTCATGTGATCCGCTGGGCTACCGGCCATCGCGCCCTGGTTATCCTCGGCTTTGCGGCAGTTTTCGCAGCAGTCGTGCTGCTTCTTGCCCCCGGTGTGAAGACCGAATTCTTCCCCCACAGCGATACGGACCGCGTATCGGTGAATATAGAGTTGCCCATGGGTACCGCCCAGGAGATAACGCGCGATTTTGCATTCCGCCTGTACGACGAGGTGAAGGAAGCCGTTCCGGAGGCGCAGCGCATCAACTTTACCTTCGGCCAGGCCGACACGGACAACACCTTCGCCAACATGCAGAACAACGGCACGCACGTCATATCCATGAACGTGCGCATCGGTACCAGCAGCACGCGTGAGCGCAGCAGTGCCGAGATAGCCGACGTGATCCGCGGCATCCTGAGGAAGTATCCCGACATCCACCGCGCCATGGTTACCGAAGGCGGCGGCGGAATGGGCGGCGCCTCGACGGTCAAGGTGGAGGTGTACGGCTACAGCTTCGAGACCACTGACCGCATAGCCAGGGAGCTGCAGACGAAGATGCTTCAGGATCCCGCCTATGCTCAGGTTACCCTGAGCCGCGATGAATATACCCCCGAGTACCAGATGGACTTCGACCGCACCAAGCTGGCCCTTAACGGGCTCAATTCCACCACGGCGGGTGCGGCATTCAGCTCTGCTATGAGCGGCACCATCGCTTCCTTCTACCGTGAGGATGGGGAGGAGTATTACATCCGCGTGCGCTATGCCCCCGAATTCCGTACCAGCATCGAGGATATGGAGAATATCATCGTGGTAAACGGGCAGGGACGGCCGGTGCGGATGAAGGAACTCGGAACCATAGTGGAGACGCTGGTGCCTCCTACCATTGAGCGCAAAGACCGTGAGAGACTCATTTCCGTGACCGGAATCGTGGGCCGCGGCGTCGCCCTGTCGGATGCGGTAGCGGCCGCACAGCGTGCCATCGATGCCACCGACGTGCCCTCTGAGCTCGCAATCCAGATTGCCGGCGACTACGAGGAACAGCAGGATATGTTCGCCGACCTGTTCGTGCTTATCGTGCTGATTATCCTTCTGGTATATATGGTCATGGCCTCCCAGTTCGAGTCGTTCATGAGTCCTTTCGTGATTATGTTCAGCGTACCGTTCGCCGTGGTGGGCGTGCTGCTCGGCTTCGCCGTCACCGGAACCAGCCTGGGCATGATGTCGCTGGTGGGTATCATAATCCTGCTCGGTATCGTGGTGAAGAACGGTATCGTGCTCATAGATTACACCATATTGCTCCGGGAGAGGGGCGTGAGCGTGAGGGATGCGTCCGTAGAAGCCGCCCGCAGCCGTCTGCGCCCTATTTTGATGACCACCTTGACCACGGTGCTGGGTATGCTTCCTATGGCAATAGGTACCGGCGAGGGCTCCGAATTATGGCGCTCCCTCGGAGTTACGGTATGCTGGGGTTTGTCCGTCTCCACGCTGGTGACCCTGGTGCTCATACCTACCGTGTACTGCGCAATATGCGTCCGTCAAGAGAAACGTAAGAACAAGAAATCGGCGACAAAATGAAAGCATTGTTCATAAGTTACAACCAGGCATACAGCGACGAGGTGGTGGAACTGCTGGAATCGTTCGGACAGAGGGGCTTTACCCGTTGGGTGGACATACAGGGCCGCGGAAGCGCGGACGGCATCCCCCATCTGGGCAACCATGCGTGGCCGGAGCAGAACCATGCCGTCCTGAGCTGCGTTCCCGACGAAAAAGTGCAGCCAATCTTGACTGCACTTAGGGAAAAGGATCTTGCTTCTCCAGATCTTGGCCTGAGGGCCTTCGTGTGGCCCGTAGAAGCCTGGTAAACTACTGGTTCTGAGCGGTTTTTTGCGGTCTTTGGCCGTTGCCCTGGCGCTGGCCTTCGCCGGGACGCTGCCCGTTGCCGCGATGCCGGCCGTTGCCGTTGCGGAAGGCTCCGTTACCACCTTGCCCGTGACCGCCCTTAAGCTTGCCTATCTGCTGCCTGCGGAATTTTTCCTCGCAGGTGAAGAACTTGGCGGTCTTTTCCGCTGAAAGCACCTTCTGGTACTTCTTGGCGTTGGCGACGTGGAGATTCACGTTCTCGCCCTTGGCTTTAAGGTAGGCATCCAGAAGGGCTTGTACGTTGCCTTCTCCGCTCGAAAGGGCTTTGTTCAGTTCCATGAAGGCCTTGCGCTCCGCTTTCATCAGGGCTTTCTGCTCGGTCTCAATCTGGTTGTACACGGGCCAGAAGGCTTCGGCTTCTTTCTCGGTGAGACCTACTTCGGAAGTGATGAAGGCAATCTTTTCCAGTTTAAGCTTTTCCGCGGCTGCCTGGCCGTGGCCGCCCTGGGCCTGCCTTCCGCCTTGCGGCTGTGCGAAAGCCGCCGAGGCAATGCTGAGTGCCAGCAAAAGGGAAATCATCTTTTTCATAACCAAAACATATTAATAATTATACATATCGTCCTCTAGTTGTGCAAGGGTGGTACCCGAGTCTATGAGGTATTCTATTATCTCTTCGTCCGAAGCCGGCTGGCTTGCGGTAGTCTTTGTCAGGATGTAATTGCCGGCGAGCAGTGCCAGTGCGAAACTGGCTGCAAGTGCCAGATAAGGCGTGAGCTTGATGCCGGTCCTGCGTTGAGGAATGTCCGAAAGCCTGGTCTGCAGGCTGTCGAAGTACCTTGCGGGTGTGGAGTATGGTAGTTTCTGTTTCATTTCGCTGTTTTAGACGCAAAACGCGACGGGAAGTTTAATCGGTTTCGGAAAGATATGCTTTTACTTTCTCGAAGGCTATGTGGTAGGAGGCTTTAAGCGCGCCTACCGAGGTGCCGGTTATCTCTGCAATCTGCTCGTAACTCAGGTCCTGCCAGTAACGCATGGAAAATACGAGGCGTTGCTTGTCGGGCAGGTCGGCAAGCGCTTTGCGGAGCTGCCGGAGCGCCTTGTCGCCGTCGAAATAAGGGTCGGGATCGGTCACCCGGGCAGCTTCCGCGTCGATGCGGGAGAAGCTGAGGGCGGCGCGTACACGGGCTTTGCGCAGAAAGCTGAGGGCTTCGTTGGTGGCTATGCGCCAGAGCCATGTGAAGGGGTCGGAGTCGCCCCTGAACCCGGGCAGCGCCTTCCATACTTTGATAAAGATGTCTTGCAGGAGATCGTCGGCGTCTTCGTGGCTGCCCACAAGGGTGCGCACGTGCCAGTACAGCGGCTGACTGTACTGGTGCACCAAGTCGTTGAAATATTGTTCCTGCTCCTGCATACGCACGTTAGACGCAAAACTTGTACCGGGGTTTAATTTGGGTGCAAGAGATTACCGGTTCACCGGGCAGAAGCCGCAGACGGCTTAGCTGTCAAGCTTGAGAACCGCCATGAAGGCGCTCTGCGGCACCTGCACGGTACCTATCTGCCGCATACGTTTCTTGCCTTCCTTCTGCTTTTCCAGCAACTTGCGCTTGCGGGTGACGTCGCCGCCGTAGCATTTGGCAGTCACGTCCTTGCGCACCTGTTTCACGGTCTCGCGGGCAATGATCTTGGCTCCTATGGCTGCCTGGATGGGGATGTCGAACTGCTGGCGGGGAATGAGGTCCTTGAGCTTCACGCACATCTTGCGGCCGAAATCGTAAGCGTTGTCCTCATGGATAAGGGTGGAAAGCGCATCGGCGGGCTCTCCGTTGAGCAGTATGTCCAGCCTCACGAGCTTTGCGGGGCGGAACTGGGTTACGTGGTAATCGAATGACGCATAGCCCTTTGAGATGGTCTTCAGCTTGTCGTAGAAGTCGAACACTATTTCGCTCAGCGGGATGTCGTAGTTGAGTTCCACGCGCTCGGCGGTGATGAAATGCTGGCTTGCGAGGGTGCCGCGGCGGTCCAGGCAGAGTTTCATGATGGGGCCGAAGAACTCGGCCTTGGAAATAATCTGGGCGCGTATGTACGGCTCCTCGATGTGGTCTATGAGCGTGGGGGCGGGCAGTCCGGAAGGGTTGTGCACGTCCAGCACCTCGCCCTGCATGGTGTACACCTTGTAAGACACGTTGGGAACGGTGGTTATCACGTCCATGTCGAACTCCCGGAAGAGGCGCTCCTGCACGATTTCCAGGTGCAGCAGGCCCAGGAAACCGCAGCGGAAGCCGCTTCCCAGGGCGAGCGAGCTTTCCGGCTCGTACACGAAGGAGGCGTCGTTGAGCTGGAATTTCTCCAGCACCGCCCGCAGTTCCTCGAATTTGTCGGCCTGCACGGGGTACATTCCGGCGAACACCATTGGCTTTACCTCTTCGAAGCCGGCGATGGCTTCGCTGCAGGGTTTGGCTACGTGGGTGATGGTGTCGCCCACCTTCACTTCTACGGCGCTCTTGATGCCGGTGATAATGTAACCTACGTCACCGCAGCCCACTTCCGTGCCCGGGACAAGCTTCATCTTCAGCGAACCTACCTCCTCCACTTCATACTCCATCCCGGTAGCGAAGAACTTCACTTTGTCGCCTTTGCGTATGCTGCCGTTCTTGATTTTGAAATAAGCTATGACGCCACGGAAAGAATTGAACACGGAGTCGAAGATGAGGGCCTGGAGCGGCGCCTGCGGGTCTCCGGCCGGAGCGGGAATCTTTTCTACGATGGCGTCCAGGATGGGCGCAACTCCCTCGCCGGTGCGGGCCGAAACCTTGAATACATCGTCAGGGTCGCAGCCGAGCAGGTCGCAGATTTCGTCTGTAACCACCTCTATCTGAGCGGACTCCATGTCTATCTTGTTGAGCACGGGTATGATTTCCAGGCCGTGGTCGATAGCCATATACAGATTGGAAATAGTCTGGGCCTGAACGCCTTGCGAGGCATCCACCACCAGCAGCGCACCTTCGCAGGAAGCGATGCTGCGGGATACTTCGTAGGAGAAATCAACGTGGCCGGGAGTGTCTATCAAGTTGAGCCTGAAGTCTTCCCCTTTGTACTTGTAGGTCATCTGGATGGCGTGGCTCTTTATGGTGATGCCCTTTTCCTTTTCCAGGTCCATGTCGTCCAGCACCTGGTTCTCCATATCCCTGGCAGACAGGGTGCTGGTGAGTTCAAGCAGACGGTCCGCCAGCGTGCTCTTGCCGTGGTCGATGTGAGCTATGATGCAGAAGTTGCGTATGCGGTTCATTTCCATAACGAATGCAAAGATACTGTTATTTTTGTTATCTTTGTAAACTTGTAAAGAATTCAATAACCACAAGAATATGGCAAATACCCAAGAACTAAGCAAAATTGCTTCCCAGGTGCGCAGGGACATCGTGCGCATGGTTACGACGGCCAAATCCGGCCATCCGGGCGGCTCCCTGGGCATCACGGATGTGATGACCACCCTTTACTTCAGCGAGATGAAACACGACCCGGCGACCTGGACGCGCAGCGCTGAAGGTCAGGACGCTTTCATTATTTCCGCAGGCCACCTTGCGCCGGTGTATTATTCCGTCCTTGCCCGTGCCGGCTATTTCCCCGTAAGTGAACTGGGCACGCTCCGTAAATTCGGAAGCCGCCTCCAAGGCCACCCTTGCATCACGGATGCATTGCCAGGCGTATTCCAAAGCTCCGGCTCCCTCGGGCAGGGCCTTTCCTGCGCAGCCGGCATTGCTCTCGGCAAGAAGCTGTCAGGCGACGGCCGGAGGGTATTCTGCCTGCTGGGTGACGGCGAAAGCGAAGAAGGCCAGATTTGGGAAGCCGGAATGTGGGCCGCACACCATCAGCTGGACAATCTTGTGGCTTTCACCGACTGGAACGGACAGCAGATAGACGGCCCCGTGGACAAGGTGGGCGGAGTCGGCGACCTTCGCGACAAGTGGACCGCTTTCGGATGGGAAGTGATAGAGGCCGACGGTCACGACTATGAGTCGATTCAAAAGGCCTTCGAGATTGCCCGTGCCGAAAACGGCAAGCCGAAGATGATACTTTTCCGCACTGAAATGGGACACGGCGTGGATTTTATGGCCGGTACTCACAAGTGGCACGGCAAGGCTCCCAGCGCCGAGCAGTGTGAAGAAGCCCTCAAACAACTCGAAGAAACTTTAGGAGACTATTAGCATGAAGAAATATACAGACCAGGGTAAGGTAGATACCCGCAGCGGCTTCGGAGCAGGGCTCGTTGAGGCCGGACGCAAGGACGAACGTGTACTTGCCCTCACGGCAGACCTTAAGGGTTCGCTGAAAATGGATGCTTTCGCCGCCGAATTTCCGGACAGGTTCATCCAGTGCGGCATAGCTGAATCCAATATGGTAGGCGTAGCCGCAGGACTCGCTATTACCGGGAAAGTGCCTTTCATCGGCTCTTTCGCAGAATTCGTAACCGGCCGTGTTTACGACCAGCTCCGCCAGGAGGTCGCCTATGGCCATACTAATGTGAAAATAGCTTCATCCCACGCCGGCATCACTCTCGGAGAGGACGGAGCCACCCACCAGACTATGGAGGACCTGGCCCTGATGCGCGCCCTTCCCGGAATGGCGGTAGTGGTCCCCTGCGATTACAACCAGACCAAGAACGCCACCGTAGCGGCCGCAGAATGGGACGGTCCCGTGTACCTCCGTTTCGGACGCCCCTCGGTGCCTAATTTCACCGACCCGGACGAGCCTTTCGTAATAGGCAAGGTTTACAAGCTAAACGAGGGCAAAGACGTAACTATTATCACTTGCGGGCACCTTGTATGGGAAGCTCTTCAGGCTGCTGAAGCCCTTGAAGCAGAAGGCATTGGCGCCGAGGTACTGAATGTTGCCACCGTGAAGCCGCTGGATGCTGAGGCAATCCTGGCTTCGCTTCGCAAAACCGGATGCGCCGTAGTGGCCGAGGAACATAATATGGCGGGCGGTCTCGGAGAGACGGTTGCCGCGGTTGCCGCAGCAGCTATGCCGGCTCCGCTCGAATTCGTGAACGGCGCGGACAAGTTCGGTCAGTCCGGCACTCCCGCAGAGCTCATGAAGGCCTGGGGCTTCGACGCCGCAAATCTGGCAGAAGCCGCAAAACGGGCAATAACCCGCAAATAGTCCACGTCGCAGTCATTCTCCGCAATCGACTGCTGCAGAGTATTTTAGATATCCTGGCGGCATGAGTCCGTCAGGATATCTTGGCTTTCGGCGTTTCGGTGGAAATGCTTCTATCGTATAATGTTTTGATTATTTTTTGCCTTGCCTCTTCTTTTTCGTATCTTTCGGCGAATAACAGAAGGAATATGAGATACCTGATACGCTCGATAAAGTATTTCGTCCAGCTGATGGTGATACTTGCGCTCATCATCGCGGTACTTATCCTGGCCAAAGTGGTGGATGCCGATATATCCAAGGTGTTCGTGAACGGCTACGATTCGCTTTGGCAGATTGCCCTTATGATGGCGGTTTTCGCCGCTATTTACCCACGCTTCGGCTATGTGAAGCGCCAGGCACTTGTGCCAGGAGACGACGCCGAGGCTGAGGCTGTGCTGCGCCGCGTCATGGAAGCCCACGGCTACGAGCGCGAGCAGCGTAAGGACGGCGTCCTATGCTACCGCAAGCGGGCTGCCGGAGACCGTCTTACCCGTCTGTGGGAAGACCGCATCACCGTGTCCCGCATCATCACCGGTTATGAGCTGGAAGGCATTGGACGTGACGTGCTGCGCCTTGTCAATGCATTAAGGGATAATTAGTTCCTGCTATCTGCCGCTAACTTGCTACTGCCACTTGGTGTGGAAGAACTGTCCGCGGGGACTGTCGGTGCGCTCATATTGATGGGCCCCGAAGTAGTCGCGCTGAGCCTGCAGCAGATTTACGCCCGAGCGGGGGCAACGGTAACCGTCGTAATATGCCAGGGCCGATGATAGGGCGGGAATAGGGATGCCGCTTTCTGCAGCGGCGCATACCACGGTCCGAAGGCTGCTTTGCACCTGCGACAGTTTTTCTGAGAAGTAACTGTCCGTCATCAAGTTATCCAGAGCTGGCCTGCGCCCGAAAGCCTCCTGAATCCTGCCCAGGAATACGCTGCGTATAATGCAGCCGCCACGCCAAAGGCCGGCTATCTCACCGTAGTCAAGCGGCCAGCCATAGTTGTCCGCAGCCTCCCGCATAAGGGAGAAGCCCTGGGCGTAGGAGATTATTTTGGCGGCCAGCAGAGCCTGCTGAAGATGTTCTGTAAGTCGTTGATTTACAGCTACACCGGCTGCCGGGCCAGCCAGCACTTTGGAAGCAGCGAGTCTTTCCTCTTGCCTGGCCGACAGGCAGCGGGCGAATACCGCTTCGCCTATCAAAGGCAGCGGGACGCCTGCGTCTAGTGCCGCATGTACTGTCCATTTGCCGGTACCCTTTTGCCCGGCGGTGTCCAGAATGGTATCCAGCACAAAGGCTCCGCTGGAATCCTTTTTGCCCAGGATATCTGCGGTAATGCCTATCAGGTAGCTGTCCAAGTCGCCCCGGTTCCACTCGGTAAACACCTGCTGCATTTCGGGATTGCTCATCCCGAGGGTATCCCGCATAATTTGGTAGCACTCGCAGATGAGCTGTATGTCGCCATACTCGATGCCATTGTGGACCATCTTGACAAAGTGGCCGGCACCGCCGGGGCCTATCCACCCGCAGCAGGGACTGCCGTCGGGGGCTTTTGCGGCAATGGCCTGAAATACAGGGCACACGATAGGCCAGGCCGCAGGGGAGCCGCCGGGCATCATCGAAGGGCCTTTCAGCGCCCCTTCTTCGCCTCCGGATACTCCGCAGCCGACATAGAGCAAGCCGGCCTTTTCCACAGTCTCCATTCGCCTCCGGCTGTCTTCGAAGTGGGAATTACCGCCGTCGATGATGACGTCTCCGGGTTCCAGTACAGGCAGCAGTCCGTCAATCACTTCATCTACCGCTGCTCCTGCGGTAACCATCATAAACACCTTCCTTGGCCGCTCGAGGGACGCCGCAAGCGAAGCGTAGGAATCTGCCGCAATAAAGTTCCGCCCCTGCTCTTTTGCCATAAACTCCACAGTGACAGGGGGTACGTAGTTGTACACGCTTACCTGGAAGCCCTTGCCCTCCATGTTCCTGGCTAACGAGGCTCCCATTACTCCCAGGCCCACGAGGCCTATATCGGACTTTTCTTTCATCGTAATACTCTTGCATTGCCCTCCCAGATGCTCCATATCTGGGCCTCGTCGGCCGGACGGGCGTAATCGCTTAAAAATGTAACCGCAAGGACTCCGGAAGCCCATGCAAACTGTGCGCATTTCTCGGGGGACCACGATTTCAGCAGTCCGTAGAGCAATCCGCCGGTGAATCCATCCCCGCCGCCAATACGGTCAAGCACCTTTATCTCCCGCGGAGCTATGTTAACGTACTCGCTGCCGGAGGACACAATGGCGCCCCAGAGGTGCGTGCCGGCGTCTTTCACTTCCCGCAGCGTGGTGGCCACAGTTCGGGCGCGCGGGAAACGTTCCCGCACCTTGCCAAGCATCTCCTTGAAAGCCAGCTCTTTGGCTGCGAGCCCGCGGCCTCCGGCATCTGGTCCTTCCAGTCCGAGCGCCAGCTGGAAGTCTTCTTCGTTGCCCACCAATATGTCCGCAGCCGATGCAATGCGGCAGAAAGTGTCTCTCAGCCTTTCCTCCTGCCCTGCCCAGAAGGAAGCACGGTAGTTTATGTCGAAGCTCACTTTGGCGGAATGTCTTCCGGCAGCATCCACCAGATCCAGGCAAAATTGCGGGGCAATGGCGGCGATGAGGCCGCTCAGGTGCATAATCTGCACGCCTTCGGTGCCGAAAATGCGTTCCAGATCGAAGTCGGCGGCATCAAGGCAGCGGCCCGCCTCTCCGGCGCGGTCGTTCCATACCCGCGGGCCGCGGGAGCCGAATCCGCTGTCGGCCAGATTGATCTGGTGCCTGAGGCCCCACGGTCCGCCCTGGGGCAGGGACGGTCCTTCCACGTCCATACCGCGGGCTTGGAGATCGCTGCGGATGTAATCGGAAAAAGGATGGCCTTGCACGAAGGCGCTGAGCACCTTTACAGGCATACCGAGGAAGGATGCAATGCTGGCGGCATTGGTTTCAGCGCTGGTAGCTTGAAGAGCCAGGGGGCCTCCGCACTGGAGCGGCTGTCCGTTGAAGGGGCATAGCCTGAGGCCCATGCTGGTGGGGACCAGGAGGGCGTATTTTGCTGAAGCAGGCATTGTTAAAGGAGTTTTCCCAGCGCTACCACGCCGGTGTAAGATACTATGCAGGCGAAAACGAATGCAAGGCACATCAGGGCCGTGAGCGCAATGGGACGTTTATCTCCGGATACGCTGCGTTTGTTGAGCATGAATATCATCAGCAGGATGACCAGAGGCAATACGAACACCAGGGTAACCTGCGACGCAATCTGGGTTATTACAGGGCTCTTGCCGAGGATGGGGATTGTGAGTCCGACCAGTGCGGCGATGCCGGTCAGAATCTTGAACAGGGGCGTGCCGGTCTGCATCTTCCCGTCTCGGTAGTCGCTGACGAGTTCGGGAGCCAGCATCATTATGGGAAAGAGGGAGGAGAGCCCGGCGCTTAGCAGGCCCACCACGAACAGAGCCACCGCGAAGCGGCCTGCTATGGGTTCCAGCACGTAGATCATGTCCAGTACCTTTTCCACCTGGATGCCGCGTGAATGCAGTACGCCGGCGGCACATATCATTATGGATGCCGAAATGATGAAAGTAAGAGCAGCGCTCACGGCGGCATCGCGCCTCTGGGCGTGCATGTCATTCCGGCCCCAGCCCTTGCTCTTGATAATCATAGGACGTATAACGAAAGTGGGGGATGACATTGTGGTGCCCACGAACGCCGCCACGAAGAGCCTGGCTTCGAAGCCTTCCGGCAGACTGGGTACGAAGCCCCTGGCTATTGCTCCGGGAGAAGGCAGCTGGATGAACATAGACAATATGAACGCCAGGCCCATGAGCGTCACCAGAACTGACAGAATCTTCTCGAATGTACTGTAGTTGCCGCGGTTGAGGACAGCCCAGACCGTGCCTGCGATGAGCACTGCGCAGCCCAGTACAATCCAGTATGCCGCTCCCTCGGAAAGACTTGGGATGCACAGGTAAAGCACTTCCGAAACGGCATTTGAGGTGATGTTGAGAATGCTGGAGAGGCTTATCCACTGGCTGACCACGAGCCCTGAGATGAGTATCACGGCCCATATCCTGCCTCCCTTCAGCCGCGTCTTGATGCCGTGAATGGCAGTGTCGCCGGTGAGGATGCCGAAACGTCCGTAGGCTTCTGTCATCACCCAAGTGAAGAAGGCGCTGATTGCCAGCACCCATAGCAGCCGGGTGCCGTACACGCTTCCGGACTTGACCATTGAGGTCACACTACCCGTACCTATGGTAAAGCCCAGACAAAACAGCCCGGGCCCTACCATTGCAATCCAGCGCAATATGTTTTTAAAGAATTTATTCATCAGGAGAACAGGCACCCTCCGTTTATATCAATTCCCGTGCCTGTAACATATTCCGATTCCCCGCTCGCCAGGAAACATACGAGCCCGGCAACCTCGGCTGCGTCTCCCTCCCTGCGGAGGGGCGCGCTGCGGTGCAGGGCCTCCCGGTTTGCGGGTGCGGTGAAGGTGTCGTGGAAGTAAGTGTCTATCATTCCGGGACAAACGGCGTTTACGCGTATGCCCTGCGGGCCGAGCTCCTTGGCCATAGCCCTGGTGTGGCAGAGCATCGCCGCCTTGCCGCAGGCATAGATGGACGAGCCGGGGCCGCCCCCGTCACGCGCTGCCTGGGAGGATATGTTCACGATTGCCCCGCCCTTGCCCATATACTTCAGGACTTCGCGCGTGCAGAGCCAGCAGCTCTTGAAATTCAGGTCCAGGACCTTGTTGTACCAGGCCTCGTCCTGTTCTTCGATGGATTTGCGGCCAACTATGCCGCCGGCGTTGTTGACGAGTATGTCGATGCTGCCTCCGAATGTCCGGGCGGCAGCGGCGAACAGTTCAACGACTTCGCTTTCCTTTGTCACGTCCGCTTTGCAGATTATGGCTTCTCCGCCGGCCTTCCGTATAGCTTCCAGGGTTTCTTCCGCCTTGGACTGGTCGTGGCAGTAATTGATGCAAACCTTGACTCCTTCGCTTGCCAGCTTCAGGGAAACTGCGCGGCCGATGTCCCGCGAACCGCCGGTCACGACAGCCACTTTTCCTTTAAGATTCTTCATTTCCTTTGCTTGTGTGTCCGCACACAAAGGTAGATAAAAAATGTTTAAATGCAAACAGCTGCACTTTTTTTTGTATATTTGCAGTCTCCATGGCGCAGCAACTGACAATTAAGCAAATAGCACAAGAGGCAGGTGTGTCCGTAGGGACTGTAGACCGTGTGCTCCACAACCGAGGTAAAGTTTCCCCTAAAGCTCTGGAAGCTGTACAGGCGGTGTTGAATACCCAGTCTTATAAGTACAATCTCCATACTTCCGCCGTTGCATTCAAGAAAACGCGGAAATCTTTGCACGTAGTCATTTCAATCCCCTCTTCGGAGAAGGGGGAGTACTGGGATTTGATGAAAAATGGGCTGGACCGGGCATTCCGTGAGTACAGCGATATTTCAATCCAGTACGAATACTTCTTCTTCGATCAGTTCAACTCTCTCTCCTGCCGGGAAGTTTACCGTTCCGTTGCTGGAATGAACTGCTCTGCCGTCATTCTGGCTACCACTTTCATCGAGGAGACCAGGGAATTGTGTTCCCGGCTTGACGAAAGCGGCATCCCTTATGTTTTCGTGGACGGTTTTGTGTCCGGCACCCATCCTGTAGGTGCCTTTATGGTGGACCAGATCAGCTGCGGCCGTCTGCTGGCGCGCCTGATGGACGGCTTCACTCCTGCGGATTCCGAAATCGCGGTTCTGTTGCCCAAACGTATAGGTACCCAGATTTCCAACAACTCTGCCCTGCGTTTACAGGCGTTCAAGTCTTTCTTTGCAGAACACAACTCTCCGCGGGTGCTCAAGGAGGGCTTCTTTTCTATGGAAGGGAACTCTTCCATTTCCTCGGAAATCAATGATTTCTTGAGCGGAAACCCCAATGTGGGAGGAATCGCCGTGGTAATCTCTGCCGGGTATTATGTGGCCGATGCACTTGCCGCCTCCGGGCGCAGTGACCTGGTGGTAGGCGGCTTTGACATCACTGATGGCAACGCCCGCTGCGTGGAGGCCGGGAGCATGGACTTCCTTATCAACCAGCACCCGGGCAAACAAGGCCTCTATGCCGTGGAGTCTATGTTGCATTACCTTCTGTACGGCGCACCGGACAAGAACAGGAAAGAGCGCCTGCCCATCGATATTGTGCTACGGGAGAACCTCGACTCCTGGCGGGGCAGTGAATAAAAATAGCATTTAAGTATTGTTTTTAAAAATATTATTGGTACCTTTGCCCCAAATGTGTGCGCACACACAAACCCTATGGTTGCGTTATTGTTTTGATTATTAGGTGACAACAAGCATAGTATGAAAAAAAGAAAATACTTCTCTCCACTATGTGCTTCCTCTTTTGCGGAGGAAGCAGACTTGCTCTGCATAAGTATGGACAGCAGCGACCGTGAACTCGATTCTCTCGAGGATGCGTCAGGCGACTGGATTTTGATTTAAAACAGAGGTAAGCCATGAAAAAGTATTTTTGCATAATTCTCAGCGTTTTTGCTTTTGCTTCCTGCGCAAAGGAAATCGAAATATCTCTGATTGAATCCGATGCTGTTCATTCAGGGCAGCCGTCGCTTGTTCCCTTGACATTCCAGGCCAAGGCCGAACTTATGGGCACCAAGTCGGATATAAGTTTCCCAAGCATACTTTGGGAGGCCGATGATGAACTGGCAGTATTCGACGGCTCCGCATTCAATAAGTTTTCCGTTGTAAACCTCTCTGACGATGGCCGTACCGCCACTTTCTCCGGTTCTGCTGCGGATGCCGCAAGCTATTATGCCATAGCACCTTACTCGGCAGCCACCAATATCAGTACGGAGAACACCAGGCTGAGCGTCAAGATTCCGTCCACACAGACTATCATTGGCAGCCATTGCGTAGATACCGGTTCCTTGGTGTCAACTGCAGTCGATGACGGCAACGGCGGGCTCGTGTTTACCAATCAGTTCTCGCTCATGAAGGTGAAGCTGGACCGGAATGATGTTGTGTCCGTTATGCTCCGTGGCAACGACAGTGAAAACGTCGGAGGCACCAACCATTTCTACTATGGCGGCGAAGGCGCCCCGCGTATGGATTTTTCCAATGCTGCAGGCAAGTCCGTGAGAATCGTGTATAAAGCTTCTGCGGATAGTGAGGCTTCTGCCTTCCCGGCCGGAGAATACTATATCGTGCTGTGGCCTACCACTTTCAGTGAAGGCTACACTGTTGTGATTACTACGGAAGAAGGGGCTAAGGGGGCAAAGAAGAAGACCTTCCAGCAGGTGCTTGTGCGCAACAGCGGACAGGATGTTTCCACTGTGGACAATGTAAATTACTGTCCTGCGGAGATTGTCACTGCGGCTCAGCTCAAAACCTGGCGCAACCTTGCTGAGATAGGCGTTTATGGCGAAGGTGACGAGGTAAGGCTCGGGGCAGACATCGACCTTGGCGGTTATGACTGGAAGCCTGTTACCAATTACCTTGGCATCTTTGACGGACAGGGACATAAGATATACAACTTCAAGGTCGGATACGCATCCGACAACCGTATGGGTTTCCTCAGGACTCTCGGATCATCTTCCGGAGAGTTTGCGGTGCTGAAGAATGTGATATTCGGCTCTTCGGACGGTTCGTCATGGGACGGGTCAAGCCAGATAGAGCTGCTTAACAGCAGTGCGGATTCCTGGTCTTATGCCGGATTGGTGGGGTACGCCCACAAGAACAGCGTCATAGAAAATGTGGTTAACTTCGTTCCGGTAACTGCGTCCGCAGCGGTAACTACAAGACACGCCGTGGGAGGTATTTCGGGTGCGGCAGGCGACTACGCAACAATCAAGGACTGTGTGAATTACGCTACCATAACTAGCAAAGCCGCCTGTGAAACCACGGAGGATTCCGCCGTGGGAGGCATTCTTGGGGCGACAGGAAGCAAAGATGTAAGCGTGATTTCCTGCACCAACGAAGGCAGCATTGACAATACCTGCGTCGGTGTGTCCACCATCGGCGGCGTAGTCGGCAAATCCACCGGGACCGGACTGCTTGTAGATGGATGCGTGAACGCTGGAAGCGTAAGCAATTCGGCGGCAAGTATGGGAAGCACCAAAGGAAACTGGGATATTTATGTGGCCGGGGTGCTCGGTTTCATGGGCAATACGACCGTTGTCAACGAGTGTACCAATACCGGCAAGCTATATCAGGCAGCGGCCACGAATTCGGCTTATGATGTGTGCTTCGGCGGCATCGTAGGCGGTTCCACCAAGAATGGCTGCATCATCAAAGGTTGTACTAATAGTGCGGAATTCTGTTACGAAATGACGGAGTTCTCCTCCTGGCTGGCTGCCGGAGGCATACTTGGTTACACCCGAGGAAGCGTGACCATTACCAAGTCCGACAATGGCAGCCCCACGGTAAATACCGGGCAGTATTTCCAGAGGCGCAACCATACAAAGAACATGTATGTGGGCGGAATCGCCGGCTTGATTGAAAAGCAGACAGGCTCCATCATTGAATACTGCACCAACGAAGGCCGCATAGTGGGCTTTGGCGACCAGAGTACTGCGAAAGTGGAGTTTTATGGCGGCGGTATTTGCGGCGGCGCTTCCTCAGGTGTTCTCAGCAACTGTGTCAACAACGGCTTCCTCATCGCCAGGAGCGGCAATCATATCGCATATTTCGGCGGAATCGCAGGCTCCAAGAACAAGTATCCTACAAGTATCCTGGGATGCATCAACAACGGTACCGTCAGCGGTTACAATTCCAGCGGAAGTACGCGTCTGGGAGGTATCCTCGCCGTGTTCCAGGCAGATAAGACTGAAGTTCGCAACTGCCTGAGCAACTGTCTGATAACAACAGGGAACGTATATACCAACTCAAGTGGCAACACAGCTGGAGAGCCCATTAATTTCCAGTCCAAAGACTACTATAAGGGAGGTCTCTTCGGAGAAGTCCTTGCCCCCGGCGCAGATGTTACGGACAACGTAACCGGCTGCATCGTGAATTGTACCCTCAGTAACCAGAGCCCATCCAAGGAAGGATGGACCGGTATAGTTGCCGGACAGACTAAGAGTACCTCGAGTACTTCGTACAAACTGGCTTTCGGTACGGCCTCCGACCCAATTTTGATTGTCAATACATCCAAAATCGAGTATGGCTCCAACTCTAATCCCGCAACCATTACTCCCGGCGATGTAATCAATACTACAGCCAATGCATATAAGTGGCTTATGGGAACTGAGAGTAAGCTGTACAACGCCTCCACCGGCAGCAGCAATACAGACAAAGTTGACTTCAATTTCACAATTGTGTCACCAACCCAGGCAGGAATAGAATAAACGAACAGATATGAAAAGAAAGAATTATGTAGATTATCTTACTCCGGAATGTAAGATTATTATGCTGGCGCAGCGCATTCAACTGTGCGTTGCCAGTGAGCAAAACTCACGTAGTTTTGATGCTTTGTCATCCGGCCCAGAATGGGATAGTGAAGATTAACTAATTAAAAAGCATTGTGTTATGAAAAAATATCTTCATTATTTTATATTGAGTCTGGCATCTCTTGCCGTATTGTCATGCACCCAGAAGATTACCCCGGAAGAGAATTCCTCTCCCGAAGAAGGAACAGTTGTAGAGTCCAACAAGATACCAATGGTTTTCTCGGCTTTTACCGAGCAGACTAAGGCGGACATCAGCGGTACTTCAATTCTGTGGGAAGACGGAGATGAAATCGCCATCTTCGACGGTACCGACCTTAATAAGTTCACCACATCCAGTGTTTCAGCCACCGGAACCGGAGCCGAGTTTTCCGGCTCTGCGGCGAGTGCGGGAACCTACTATGCGGCAGCTCCTTTTTCTGCAGCAAGCAATGTCAACGCTACGAACTCCTGCTTCAGCCTGACCATTTCAAGGAACCAGACTATCAAGGGTTCCCATTGCGTAGATCCCAATGCTTTGGTCTCGACGGCAGTGGCTACAGATACGGACAACCTGACATTTACCAACCAATTCGCCCTTGTTAAAGTAAGCATTACCAGGTCTGACGTGGCAACTGTGCTCCTCAAAGGCAATTCAAGTGAAAAAATCAGCGGAAGCAACCATTTCTTCTATGGTGGCGAAGGTGCTCCCCGTATGGATTTGACCAACGCCGGCGGCGATCACGTATTGCTGAAATATCAAGACGGAGAGGGTGCGGAGGCTGTTTTCCCTGCCGGAGATTATTATATAGCAATCTGGCCTACGGAATTCAGCGCAGGATTCAAACTCATACTCACCGCTTCCGATGGCAGCAAGACTTTGCTGAGTTCTTCATCCACAAGTAATCTCGTACGTAACGGAGGCCTTGACTTGGGAGCCGTTGACAATGTCGGCACCTGGTGTCCTCCCGTCATCATGAACGCAGCCCAGCTGAAAATGTGGCGCAGGGTGGCTTCTGCTGGCGGGTATGAGGAAGGTGATGAGGTCAAGCTCGGCGCCGACATCAATCTCGGCGGCTATGCCTGGACGCCTGTACCCGAGTACCTTGGCATCTTCGACGGCCAGAATCATAAGATTTACAACTTTACCATATCTTCCGATGCGGCCAATGTAGGATTCATCGGAACATTGGGTTCATCGAATGAGGAAGAGGCGGTCCTTAAGGATGTCGTGTTCGGTTCATCGAACGGCACAAGTGCTGACGGAAGCAGTTCCATCACTGTTACCGGCGCCAGAAGCGGCTGGACTTACGGCGGCATAGTCGGTTATGCGCATAAGAAGACGACCATCAGCGGCGTTACCAACTTCATGCCCGTTACTGTTGCATCTTCTGTGACAGGCAAGCATGCGGCGGGCGGCATCTCTGGCTCCTGCAACGGTGGCTCCGGCAACGGAATCACAATTACCGCTTGCCACAACTATGGCGCAATTACCGACAATTCCGCAAGTGAGACCACTGATAATTCTGCAATTGGCGGAATCCTGGGTGCTACAGACGGGTCCTATGCGCTTGTGTCATCGTGCGTCAATCACGGTGAAGTCCACAATTACTGTATCGGCGTTTCCCGCATTGGCGGTATAGTAGGAAAGGCCTGGGATGCGAACGCTACGATTGATAGTTGCGACAATGAGGGTAATATCATCAACGAAGCCGCTTCAGTTACGGATAAAACAAGTTCTTGGGATAACGCAGTAGGAGTTGGTGGCGTGCTGGGTGCTTTTACGGCCAAGAATGGCGGTCTTCTGGTCAACAAGTGTTCCAATTCAGGACAGATATTCTTCAAGGCTGCGACCAACGGCTCATACCGTCAGGCATACGGAGGAGTTGTCGGACTGGTTACTTACGCCGGCACCATTAAGGGTTGCTACAACTCGGGAAAGCTTTATGACGATGCGGCTTGCGAGTCACACTTAGCCATGGGCGGTATACTTGGTGTGTGCAACACGAAGAATCTCGTCGTAACGAAGGCGGACGACGACACCTATAACGTGAACGACGGAGAGATATTCCATTACAAGGCCCACACCGACTGCGATACCTGGATCGGCGGAATCGTAGGACTCCAATATGCAGCCACGACTCCGGTGGAGTACAGTATCAACAACGGACGCCTTGTCAGCGATCCGAGCGGGCAGGGTACGGCGAACTACTATTCCGGGGGAATTTGCGGCTCCTGCAAGGGCGTTATCCGGCATTGCACCAACAACGGATACATCTTTACCTGGGCCGGAAGTCTCACTGTCTGGATTGGCGGTATCTCCGGCGGAAAAGATGCCCCGCAGGAAATCAGCAATTGTACGAACAATGGCTGGATCAGCGCTTACAAAACTTCGGGCTCTTCGGTCAGCGCAGGCATTCTTCCCATCCTGTCTCCCAACACGACTTCAGTAAGCTACTGTACCAATACGGGTATGGTAACTACCGGAAACTTCTATTCCGGCGGTACAGGCAATACTCCCAATTCCACTCTGAGTACTTTCGAGTCCAAGGATTATTACATGGGTGGTCTGTTCGGCTATGTGAACGCACCTACTGCTGACGTTACCGTAGCGGAAGGTTGTATAGTAGCCTGCACGTTCGGTCAGAGAACAGGTTCCGAAAGCAAAGATAATTATAAGGGGATTATTTGCGGGCAGTGTAAGAGCAAGGGCTCTACAAGCTATAAAGTTACTTTCGGCTCATCGGGCGCTCCCGTCCAGGTTGTGAACACTACCAAGTTCCAATATGGCACCAATGCAGATCCGGCCGTCATTACGCAGGGGGATATAATTACCTCCACGGCACTTGCAAACAAGTGGCTTATGGGAAGTTCCAGCTCTCTGTACAGCGCTTCTGATGGAAGCAGCAATACCGCAAAGGTTGATTTCAACTATACCCTTGTAACCTCTGCCCAGGCAGGAATCGAGTAGTCTCAGCATCTGGCCGGAAGCTCCGGTCCCGGATCTATGAATGTCGTCGGAAGTGCCCGTGCTGCACTTCCGGCGACATTTGTTCAGAATACTCTGGCGGCGATCTCTTCCCCGACGCATATCGGTCCCGCCCCGTGCCAGGTCTGCCATCCTCCGGCAGGACCTGCTACGAAATCGCCCCAAATTGTGCCAGGTCTCACCACATTATAAGCAGACCTGCTGCAGAGCAGCAATCTCCTCCAAAGATAGACCGGTGTATTTAACGATGAGTGATGTATCGACACCATCAGCCAACATCGCCCGAGCATATTCCGCTTTCGCTTCCGCTCTCCCTTCCGCTCTCCCTTCCGCTTTCCCTTTCCAATAACGACTGTTGACAATATCGTCTATATCCCACTGTGTTGTCATATCATTTCTATAATCTTTACGTTCTTCAGAATTCAGTGCGCTCACTTCGCACGCCTCGAATATCTTCGCGAAGACCTCCTCCATCAGCGCCATAGGGCGCTCCGTCAGTGACGACATATGCGTGAGTGCCCACGAGAGCTTCTCGGCGAAGGAGTCTTCCGGATGGGGCTCATCGTAGCCGCGCTTGTAGTTCGTCATCTCCAGAAAGATGAAGTTCACCCGGTCCGTCATCAGCTCCCCGCTCTCCCGCTCACGGAGGTCGTATCGGTACACTATCCGCTCCGAGAACGGGTGGAACGAGAAGTTCAGGAAACTCACCACGTACACCGGCGGGTAGTCGAAATGCAGGTCGTGCGTCTCCGGCCTCAGCCCCAACTCCATCTCCGCC
>JAFWPT010000291.1 GCA_017509375.1 Bacteroidales bacterium
ATTGATGACAGTAACCACCAGAGATACCTTCAGTTCAATGCCTGCCATGGAAAAAAGATTGGAAATGACAATGGATAAACCGGTTATCGAGCCCAGGACCAACTTGCTTGGAAGCATGAAAAAATAAACCGCCCCTGCAGCTATCATCATACCAGCCGTCATTATGAACAGTTCTTTCCAGAACTTAAAAGTGGCCAAGTACTTAAGTATGTCTTTCATTTCAGTGTTGTAGTTATCAATCTCAAAGGTAATGTTTTTTTGCATTATTTGGTGAAAATTTCCATATTTGGATAAAAATCAAGCCATGAAAAGAATTCCCGTATTGCTTGTGCTTTTGACCATCCTGGCCGCTTGCCACGACCGTTCCTTTGAAAAGCCTGGCAATAATGACCCTCAGGGCGGCTACAAGCTGGAGCAGGTGATCGTACTAAGCCGTCACAATATACGGTCCCCCCTGACTATCAACGGCTCCGTCCTCGACAGTCTCAAATCACACTCCGGCCGCTGGTGCAATTGGAGTTCGCTTCCCGGAGAACTAACGCTCAAAGGAGGCATTTCGGAGACCCTTATGGGGCAGTATTTCAGGCTATGGCTTGAGGATGAAGGCTTCATCCCCACGAATTGGCAACCCACGCGAAAAGAAGCAAAGTTCTACGCCAATTCCCTCCAGCGGACAGTAGCTACAGCACGTTACTTCGCCTCCGGCATGCTGCCGGCCGCCAACGTGGACATAAAGTACAAGCCCCGTAAACTCGACAAGACCTTCCTCGCCATGCTTTCCACCGGGTCCGAAACCTTCAGCAAAGAGGCCCGGAGGCAATGGGAAACCATTCTTGACAAATCTGCAATGGACAGCCTGGACAAGACTTTCAAGATTCTCGACGAAATCCTGGACTATGAGAATTCCGACTACTTCAAAGTACACGGAACCCGTTTCAACGCAGAGGATTTCGACATTTCATACGCCCCCGGCGACGAACCCCGTATGAAGGGAATGTTACGCAACGCTACATCCATGTGCGACGCGCTCGTAATGCAGTCTTACGAAGAGCCGGACCTGTGCAAGGCAGCTTTCGGGCACGAGCTGAGCGAAGCTGACTGGAAACTGATTTCAGGCCTGGTCTGCTATTATGAAAAGCTTCTGTTTTCTCCCCGGGTAGTCTGTTGCAACGTAAGTATGGGCGCTATGAAGGAAATAAAACGGGAGCTCGGACGGCCAGGCCGCAAGTTTACCTTCCTTTGCGGACACGACTCGACTCTGATGGGTGTCCTGTATTCCCTTCAGGTAGAGCCCTATACCCTTCCCGGCTCACTTGAGAAAATGACTCCCATCGGAGGAAAGCTGCTCTTCGAGCGCTACTCCAAGGACTCCGAACAATTTGTCCGTCTGCGTCTCGTATATCCCGGCTGGGAGCAGCTGAGAGAAGTGCCTGCCTATGACCTGGAAAACCCTCCGATGAGCTATCCGCTTACAATCAAGGGCCTGGATGCCTCGGAAGGAACTTATTACCGCCTGACGGATATTCAGAGCCGGATCAATGAAGCAATCAAAAACGGTAAAACCTGCAAATAATGATACTATCACTGTTAACCACCCTGCTGGCCATTATCGCCCAGCCCAATAACCCCGTAGCCAAAGAAGAGGCTACCATTTGCTGCGGCAACGCCCGTTTCACGGTTCTCACCGACCGGCTGGTCCGGATGGAATGGGCCGAAGATGCCCGGTTTGAAGACAGGGCAAGCCTTGCTATAGTGAACCGCCAGCTCCCCGTGCCTTCCCTGAAAGTAACCCGCAAGGGCGAAGGCGTTATCATCAAGACAGACAAGATCCGTCTGGACTACAAGGGCGGCAAGTTTGAGCCGGGCACTCTCTCGGTAAGTTTCAAGCTGAACGGCAAGACCGTGGTGTGGCATCCCGGAGACGGCTCAGGCGGCAACCTCAAAGGCACCACCCGCACCTTGGACGGCAATCTCGGTTTCAAGCGGCTGAGCAAGCTGGAGACCGAACTGGAAAACGGAATCATCTCCAGGGACGGATGGGCCATAGTCGATGAAAGTGAACGTCACCTGCTGCAGGCCGACGGTTCCGACTGGCAGGAGTGGGTCTGCGAGCGTCCCGAGGGAGAACGGAAAGACTGGTATATATTCGCCTATGGGCATGACTATCTGTCAGCCATTCAAGACTTTACAAAAATAGCCGGCAGAATCCCCCTGCCTCCCAAATATGTATTCGGATATTGGTGGAGCCGCTACTGGGCATACACCGACGAGGAGTTTCTAGAGCTCGCACGGGAAATGAGAGCCAGAGACATTCCGGCCGATGTCTTCATCATCGACATGGACTGGCATCTCACCTGGCCGCAGATGAGCGAACGCCTCGGGAAAGATGAATTCGGCCAGAGGCGCGGATGGACAGGCTACAGCTGGAACCACGAACTGATTCCCGACCCTGAGGGTTTGCTCTCCGAATTGCACAAGCTGGGCTTCAAGACCTCCCTCAACCTCCACCCCGCATCCGGCATAAGACCTTATGAAGATGCTTACGACGACTTCGTAAAAGACTATCTATCACGCACTTCCGACTACGATGGGCCAGCCGGCTTCGTTTATCCCGAAGGCGGTTACACATTTGCAGGCAACAGCGGGCCGAGCGGGAAAGCCGGTTACAGGGCACCCGTCCCTTTCCGCCTGGACCAGCAGGCATGGGCGGACGCCTACTTCAACTCGGTTATCCACCCTCTCGAAGAGCAGGGCGTGGACTTCTGGTGGCTGGACTGGCAGCAATGGCGTGAAAGCAAATATGTAAAAGACCTGTCCAACACGTTCTGGTGCAATTACGCATTCTGGAATGACAAAGTACGCCGCACACGCTCGCAAGGCCTGCAGGCCGACCGTCCTCTCATTTATCACAGGTGGGGAGGGCTCGGAAGCCACCGCTACCAGCTCGGCTTCTCTGGGGACACTTATGACGAATGGTACGTGCTCCAGTTCCTGCCGTATTTCACGGCTACGGCATCCAATGTAGGCTATGGTTACTGGGGGCACGACATTGGAGGCCACATGCAGCTCAGGGATCACCAGCGCCTGAAAGACCCCGAACTCTATACCCGCTGGATGCAGTTCGGAGTATTTACCCCCATTTTCAAGACCCACTCCACCAACAGTCCCAACCTGGACTGCCGTATCTGGTCTTATCCCACTCATTATGAATACCTTAAGGCAGCTATCGACTTGCGCTACGCACTTAGCCCTTACATTTATGATGCTGCCAGGCAGGCATACAATACAGGCATCTCGTTGTGCCGGCCTCTGTATTATTACTACCCGGAAGCAAAAGAAGCATACGACTGGAACGAAGAGTATTTCTTCGGTGACAATATTCTGGCCACCGTTATCTGTGAACCGGTCGGCGCAGGCGGCACGGCCTCCCGCAAATTGTGGCTGCCCGCCGGGGAATGGTATGACATAGCCCACAGGCAGTTGCTGAAAGGCGGGAAGGTGTATTCCCTCGAATACAGCATAGAGCAGAACCCCTGGTTCGTACGTTCCGGAGCCGTGATTCCCATGGCCGAAGAAGGAATACGCAATCTGCAAGATGCCTCCAATGTACTGAAGCTCATGATTGTCCCGGGCAAAAGCGCTTGCAGCATAGAGCATTACGAAGACGACGGAATCTCGCAGAGTTACGAGCGCGATTACGCGGTGACGAAAATAAGCAAGACAGTTTCGGGCCGGAAGACCATACTGAACATAGGCGCCCGCGAAGGCAGCTATGCCGGCGCCCCTGCAACACGGCGCATCAGTATTCTTCTCGAAGGCCAGCATACTGCTCCGTCAACGGTACTTGTAAACGGCTCTCCCCTTCCGGAGGATGCAGTATGCGCAGGCGGTGGACGGGTAAGCATCAACTTGCCCGAAAAAGCCGCCGTGGAGGCTATGAAAGTGGAAATACTGCCCTAGATTTCTTTTCTCCAGCGGGCATGCGGAATGCCCAGCAGGTCGCGGTACTTGGCAATGGTACGGCGGGCAAGCTTGTAGCCCCTCTTAGCCATCTCCACCACGAGCTGCTCGTCGGCAGACCCGACCCGCACCGAAAAAACGATCTGCCTTGCGGTCACACCGTCCCTGAAAGCGATCGGCGTACCGGGCAGGCCGCGGCTCTTTGAGGTGATCGAAATTGTCCGGCAGGAAAACGAACGCCGCCGCAGCCGCGCACCGGAGCACCGGTTTACGGGAAAATCCTGTCAGG
>JAFWPT010000292.1 GCA_017509375.1 Bacteroidales bacterium
GAATGCGGCAGAAGCAGCAAGCCGCATTTACTCGGCCGGCAGTGTCTTTGTCGGGCCGTGGAGTCCTGAGAGCGCCGGCGACTACGCTTCAGGTACCAACCACACTTTGCCCACCAGCGGCTGGGCCAGATCCTGCAGCGGAGTCAACCTAGACAGTTTCATGCGTAAGATGACGTTGCAGCAGCTCTCCCGCGAAGGTCTGGAAAGGCTTTCGCCGATTATTGTAAGCATGGCTTGCGCCGAAGGTCTCGGTGCACACGCAAAGGCAGTAACCATAAGAACAGAAGGAAAATGAGCAAGATTTCTTCGCTTGTAAGGTGCAATATTGCGACTCTGATACCATATTCGACAGCAAGGGACGAATATGACGGCCCGCTGGGCATCTTCCTGGATGCAAACGAAAGTCCCTACCAGAACGGATACAACCGCTATCCCGATCCCCATCAGGCCCAACTCAAGGACAGACTGAGCCAGATAAAGAAGGTCCCGGCCAGGAATATCTTCATAGGCAATGGCAGCGATGAAGCCATAGACTTGGTTTACAGGGTATTCTGCGAGCCGGGCAGGGACAATGCCGTACTTATGGCGCCAAGTTACGGAATGTACGGCGTAGCCGCTGCTATAAACGACATAGGAATACGGCAGGTAATGCTTGAGGAAGATTTCACCCTGGACACGGAAAAACTGCTTTCCGCTTGCGACAGCAAAACGAAAGTGCTCTTCCTCTGCTCCCCAAACAACCCATCCGGCAATGCTTTTCCCAAAGAGCAGCTGCTGGATATATGCGGCCGCTTCCCCGGCATCGTGGTAGTGGACGAAGCTTATGCCGACTTTTCCTCCGCTGGCAGCCTTACACCGGATGCCGTCCGGCTTGAAAACCTTATCGTCCTGCAGACTCTCTCAAAAGCACGGGCGATGGCTGGACTGCGAATAGGGCTGGCAATCTCCAGCGAAGAAATCATCCGCCTGATGTCCATAGTAAAGTATCCTTACAACATCAGCCGGGCCGCCACCGAAAAAGCCCTTCAATTACTGGAAAAACCTATTGACGTAGAAGTAGATACGATAATCCGGGAGAGAGGGCGGCTGGCCTCCGTGCTGAAGTCCTTCCCTTTTGTGAAGAAGTTGTTCCCAAGTGAGGCGAACTTTCTTCTGGTCCGGGTAGATGATGCCGATGCCCTATACGACTACCTTTTGGAAAAAGGAATAATCGTACGCAACCGCAGCCGGGTACGGGGATGTGAAGGATGCCTCAGGATCACCGTGGGCTTGCCTGAAGAGAATGAAGCAATTATTAACGCACTAAAGAATTATCACGCATGAGCACTCTGAAGAAAGCCATTTTCATCGACAGGGACGGAACTATCCTGGCCGAGCCTGCAGACGAGCAAATCGACTCTCTGGAGAAATTCGCTTTTGTTCCTGGAGCCATTTCCGGACTGAAGTCCATCAGCGGACTCGGCTTCGAACTGGTGATGGTCTCAAATCAGGACGGACTGGGCACGGAGTCATTTCCGGAAGATACCTTCTATCCTTGCCAGAACCTTATGCTGAAGACTCTGGAAGGAGAAGGGATTCATTTCAGCAACATCTTGATAGACAGGTCTTTTCCGCATGAAAACGCTCCCACCAGAAAGCCCCGTACAGGAATGCTCGGAGCCTATCTCGACGGTTCTTATGACCTCAGCTCCAGTTTTGTCATCGGAGACAGGGACACGGATATCCGACTCGCCGAGAACATTGGAGCAAGGGCATTGCAGGTGGGCCCGATGAACTGGCAGGAAATAGCCGAAGCCGTACGCAGCAGTTCAAGGCAGGTCACTATTTTGCGCAAGACCAATGAAACCGACATCTCCTTAACCCTTGACCTGGACGGCAAAGGCCCTTCAGGCATAGACACCGGCCTGCATTTCTTCGACCACATGCTGGAGCAGATTCCGCATCACGGCGGAGTCAGCCTGGCACTCAGCTGCAAGGGCGACCTGGAGGTGGATGAGCACCACACCATGGAAGACACAGGCATAGTCCTGGGGCAGGCAATCAACCGGGCGCTCGGTGACAAGAGAGGTCTGGAGCGATACGGATTCGCGCTCCCTATGGACGAGTGTAAAGCATTGGTACTCATTGATTTCGGAGGCAGGGCCGACTTTGTATGGAAAGTCCGGTTCACCCGCGAGTACATAGGCGACACCCCCACCGAAATGCTTCCCCACTTCTTCAAATCGCTTTGCAGCCAAGCCTGTTGCAACCTGCGCATAGAGGCTGAAGGAGAAAACAACCATCATCTTGCCGAATCTGTTTTCAAGGCTTTTGCCAGAGCCCTGCGCCAAGCCGTCCGGCGGAATGTATTCGACGGTTCACTCCCCTCTTCCAAAGGAAGCTTATGATTGCAATAGTAAACTACGACATGGGGAATCTCCGTTCGCTGGAGAATGCCCTGGACCGACTGGGAGCCGAGTATACGGTAACCGCAGACCCTTCGGCAATCCGTTCCGCGGAGCGCGTCATACTGCCGGGGGTGGGCAACGCTGGAACGGCTATGGACAATTTGGCTGAACGAAAGCTTTCCGGGACTATTTGCTCGCTCAGGCAGCCGGTCCTCGGAATCTGCGTAGGCATGCAGGTACTATGCAGGGACAGCGAAGAAGCTCCCGGGAAAGCTTGCCTGGGAGTTTTTGACTCACACGTACGCCTGTTCTCCCCCACCCCAGGGTGCAAAGTGCCCCACATGGGCTGGAACACATTGGAGAACACGGAAGGTAAGTTGCTGAAAGAGCTTCCGGAGCACCCTTTCGTTTATTTCGTCCATTCTTACTATGCCGGACTTTGTCCGGATACCGTTGCCACCTGCCGGTACTCCGGAACCCTCTTCAGCGCCGTCCTGCGCTATGAAAACTTTTACGGAACTCAGTTTCACCCGGAAAAGAGCGGCAGCATAGGCGAAAAAATTCTTCAAAACTTCCTGAGCCTATGATTGACGTAATTCCAGCCATCGACATCATCGGCGGCAAGTGCACGAGACTGTCGCAGGGCGATTATGCGACACAGAAAGACTACGGCGGCAACCCCCTCGAGTGGGCGCGGGCCTTTGCCGGCTGCGGGGTGAAAAGGCTGCACCTGGTTGACCTAGAAGGAGCCAGGGCCGCACGTCCGGTAAACCTCCGTACGCTGGAAGAAATCGCCTCCCTGGGCATACTGGATATAGAATGGGGCGGCGGAATCAAGGACGACGAAGCCCTCCGGTCCGTATGGAATGCCGGAGCCGGCAGGGCAATCATAGGCAGCATTGCAGTTAAAGAGCCTGAGCGCATGAGAGGCTGGCTGCATGAGTATCCCGGAAAAATTATCCTGGGAGCCGATGCACGGGACGGAAATGTAGCCGTAAGCGGCTGGATGGAAGACAGCGGAAGCTCCCTGGAGAGCCTTATCGGCCAATTCCTGCCGGAAGGATTGGAAGAATGCATAGTTACGGATATTTCCCGGGACGGGATGCTGCAGGGACCGGCTTTTCCGCTCTATGCATCTCTGCAGAAGGCATTTCCGACGTTGAAAAAAATTGTCAGCGGAGGCGTA
>JAFWPT010000293.1 GCA_017509375.1 Bacteroidales bacterium
CGTTGGCGTTCCAGGTGTTGCGGATGCGCTTGGAATCGTTGTCTGCAACAGAAAGGAGCGGCGGAGCGTTGTCGCCGTAGTCCTGCTCCTCGTCTGCGCCCTGGATGGATGCTTTCACGGGGATGGGGGCGTACGACACGGCATGCTTGAGGCGTCCGTTTCCGGAAGTGGTACCGGTATCGTTGATGCCGTTGGCTCCGGAACCGTGTACATTTACGGTCGAATAGCGGATGTTGGCGTCGATGCTGGTAGTCTTGCCGGTCTTGAAATGGCCCTTGAAGCTGAGGTTGTCGCGGGTGTAGTCGGAGCCGGACATGATGGCCTTGTCGCCCATGTGGGCGTATCCGATAGTCCAGTTGTAGCCGTCTCCGCTTCCGCTGACGGATGCATCTGCACTGAATGTGTTGCCGATATTGCCGAATACGGCGTCAACCCAGTTGTTGGTGGGAAGACCCTTGTAGAGGTCGATATCGGAGAATGAGCCGAAGTAGGGAGTATAGTGCGAACTTAGGTCGCCGCGGATGGAACCGAGTTCGTACTGGAATTTGACGTAGTTCTCTGCATCCATGGCCTGGATGGCGCCTGCGTTGGCCATCTTCTTGAGGCCGTAGTAGGTATTGAACTTAACGGAAATCTTCTGGCCTTTCTCTGCGTTCTTGGTGGTCACGATGACAACGCCGTTGGCGCCGCGGGAACCGTAGATTGCGGTGGAGAATGCGTCCTTCAGCACGTCGATGCTCTGGATTTCGGAGGAAGGGATGTCATTGATCGATTCCACCGGGAAGCCGTCCACGATGTAGAGGGGGCTGTTGTCCTGGGTGATGGAACCGCCGCCGCGGACACGGATCTTGATGTCGGCATCGGGATCACCTTCGGTGGTGATGACCGAAACGCCGGCCATCTTTCCGGACAGAGCCTGGCTGACGGAAGTCACGGGCTGTTCGGTGAGCTTGTCGGAGTTAACGGACGAAACGGAGCCGAGGAGATCGCGGCGCTTTACCGTCTGATAACCAACGACGACCACTTCATCAAGGATGGTATTGTCGCTTTTAAGCACCACGTCGATTTTGGTGCGGCCTTCAATGGGCACTACCTCGTCGGCGAGTCCGATGAACGAAAACACCAGATTCTCTGCATCTGCAGGGACATTGAGGGTGTAGTCACCGTCGAGTCCCGTAACAGTTCCGGTTGTCGTTCCCTGTATTACGACGCCTGCCCCGATGAGGGGTTCGCCGTTCTCGTCGGTCACAATACCAGTGATGGTGGATTGTGCGGAGAGGGTGACAGCCGCAGCCATTCCAAGCAGCGCAAGAATGAGTTTCTTTGCTGGATTTTTCATGGATTTTTGGTTGAAGTTAAATAATTAGGGTTAATAAATATTATAGTGTTTTATATTCGCTTCCATTGTTTTGGGCGGCAATTATATTGCGCACCAGATAATGGAGATACATTTCCAGGTTGGTGTAGCGTTTATGCTTGTCCAGGCTGAAGGCGTTGCCGTCCGAGGCGTTGGATTTGTTCAGGCCGAACTGCTGCTCGAACCAGTCGGGCATGCCGTCGGCGTCGGAGTCATGGATGTCTTCGGAATACTTGTATTCGGGCCAGCCGCCGACGTCGCTCTGGGTGTCGATGAGGCCCTTAACCTTGCCGGCGGAGCCTGTATAGGTGGCTGTTCCGTCCTGTGTCTCCTTAGCGATGCGGGCGTCGATGGCATCGCGCGCGAAGGACGCTCCGGCGTATGCAGTAACTGCATCGAATGCGGCCTGTGCGCTGTGGAGGCTGAGCTTTTCGGCGTCGAATGCCTTGGATTCCTTTATCTGGGCTATTACGGAGGCATTGGCTCCGTGTACCGTGCTCCAGTTGTCACCTGTGAGGGCGTCGTAGCCGTACATTATGTTGCCGGTCATATAGAAATGCCCGGGGAGGATGGAGCCGCTGTACGTCTTGCTGCAGTTGCTGCAGGAAGTGGTGGGCTCTATGAACCAGATGTGGTTGGACGGGGTCGCTGGGCCGGGTTTATAGTAATTGCCCACGAAGTTGTACTTGCGGTAGTCTCCGCCGGAGCCGCTGGAACTCTCGCCGCCGTAGCAGGTGTTGCCTTTCCAATTGTAAACCACGTTGTTGACTATGCTGACAGGGCCCTTCTGGGGAGAGACGTAGTCGTGGTCGATGCGGGGGTTGCGGCTGTCGTGGTGGGCCAGCAGGTTGTGATGATAGGTGGCGTTGGCGCCGCCCCAGATGCCGCCGTAGCCGTGGGCGCCTTTCTCATGGAGGGACTGGCGCAGGCTCTCGGAAACTATGTTCCACTGGAAGCTGAAGTCCTTCATCCCGTAGAAGGAGGCGCATTCGTCGGTGCTCCAGCTGGTGGAGCAGTGGTCGATGATGATGCCGGTGTATTTGTCGCCGTCGCCGCTCATTACCTGCATTGCGTCGTTCTCTACTCCGGTCTCATCACCCATACGGCAGCGGATGAAGCGTACGATGACATTGTTGGCTGCTATGCGGAAGGTGTTGCCTCTCAGGCAGATACCGTCACCGGGGGCTGTCTGGCCGGCAATCGTGACATTGTCGCGGTTGACTACCAGGGCGCTCTTGAGGCTGATGATGCCGGCTACGTCGAAAACGATCGTGCGTGCGTAATTCTGGGTGACTGCCCAGCGGAGGGTGCCTTCGCTGTTGTTGTCCTCCAGGCTGGTGACGTGGAGGACCTTGCCGCCGCGTCCGCCCGTGACCCACATTCCACCACCTTCGGCGCCGGGGAAAGCACGGGCCGTGCCGTCTTCTTCAACAGCGGGAATGAGGAAATCATCGTAGGCCTGGCTCCCGGTATTGGGATCAGGATTATCCGGGGTGTCCGGGGTGTCGGGCTTTTCTTCTCCGAGCGTGCTTGCCTCAATGGAAACTTCTCCCGATTTCAGGCCTTCTTCGCCAAGCGCGCAGAGGCCGAAACGGTAGGCGGTTCCGCTCTCCAGCCCGTCGATTACAACATTGCGGCCGCTGGCATTACCTTCTTTTACCTGTACGCTTCCTTTTTTGAGCGTCCAGGCATATCCGGTGGCGCCTTCTACGGCAATCCACTGGAAGGTAAGGGAAGTCTGGGTCGCACTGTGGAGTTTGAGTCCGGAGGGCTCTGAAGGGGCCTTGGGACCGTCGGGGACGACCGGCTTGTTGCAGTTGCAACTGAATACCATCAGGCAGAGTGCGGTAAGTATTGCAGACATATATCTCATAATGTTTCGTGTTCAAGTGCGGCCCAGATAAGGGGCCCTATGCCCTTGGGATCGTTCGCGCGCACGGGTTCATTTATATAGTATTCGTAATTGCCGCTTCTCATATTCTTTCCTCCCAGGCCTGCTACTTCGCAGCAGTCGTTGAGGTTTACCAGGCCTTTGCGGTCCAGGCTGATAAAGGTATGAACCAGGTCTTCATAGCTCTGTGCGGCGTAATCCCGGCAGTCCAGCCACCCGTAGCGGCAGCCCTTGAGCATGGCATATACAAACATTGCGCTGCAAGTGGCTTCTACGTAGTTGCCTTCGGCCCCAGGACGGTCCATCACCTGGAACCACATTCCGGTCTCGGGGTCGGCGTACCCGGGGAGCTTTTCCACTATACCCCTCAGGATCTCCAGCATACGCCCGCGGCCGGGAGTTTCTTCCGGGAGGAATGGGAGCACGTCCACCAGGGCCATTGCATACCAGCCCAGTGCGCGCCCCCAGCAATGCTCGGATTGGCCGGTAGCCGGATCGCACCAGAACATCTCATGGGAGGAGTCCCAGGCGTGGCGATAGAGGCCTGTCTGCGGGTCATAAGTATGCTCGGCTACCAGCGTAAACTGGCGGGCTATATCCTCGAAATTGGAAGCTTTTTCCTCTTCGGGAACGTAGCGCGCAGTGTATTCGGCATAGAACGGCTGCATCATATACAGGCCGTCCAGCCACATCTGGCCAGGGTATATCTTCTTGTGCCAGAAGCCTCCTTCCGGAGTGCGTGGGTGCTCTTTCACCTGCTCGTAGAGCTGATCCATAGCCTTGCGGTATTTCTGCTTGCCGGTTACGTCATACAGCCCGAAAAGCGTCTTGCCGGGGCAGATGTGGTCCGTGGAGTAGTTGCTCTTCTTGTAGTTTACCCCGATTTTTCCGGTAGAATCGATAACCGCATCGTACCAGGCATCCACGTACTCCAGTACGGCGGAGTCCTTGGTGGTGCTTGGGGATGACGGCAGGCTGTGCTGTACCGCCAGGTCCAGCATGGCTTTCAACTCCAGTCCGGTGGTGTAGTTCCATTTCAGCTTGCCTTCCAATCCGTCAATATATGACGCCTCCGGATTGCGCTCCATCTCGGAGCGTACCACTTCGGAAGACAACTGAGCCTTGGCCGTGCATGCGGTCAAGGCTAAAGTTGCTGCAAATAAATATCTTAGCTTCATCGGTTGTCGTATGGATTCCAGATTATGCCGTCTTCTTTCTGATACATTACTTTCTCAAAGCTGTAGTCTTTCAACTGCTTCGCCTTAAGGGTATGCGCCCATTTTACACGCGGGCCGCGGGCTCCGGGACCGGTGCTGCCGTATTCGGCGTAATACGAATTCTTCTTGGTGTCGGGCTTGCCCTCCTTCTCCCAGTCGTGCCAGCCGTCGGGAAGTATGTGGCTTCCGAGTTCGCAGTCGATGAATACGGTCTTGGCGTATGCGCCCCAGGGCCTGCCAAGGTAGCATTTGTTTATGCCGGGATCGGCGGTGAGCCTGCAGTTTTTGAATACGTAACCGTATTTCTGGCCCTGCAGAGTGGAAGCCGCCGTCACGTAGCTGTTCTTTTTACTGTGAATCAAGCAGTTCTCGAAGTACGCTATGCTGGTGCCGAAAATGAAGTCGGTGGTCCCTTCAATGTAGCAGTCCAGGAAGTAATTGCGCTTGATGCCTCCGAATTTGCCGAAACGGCCGTAGGTGTAGAGGGTGTCCTGGTTGCCTATGAAACGGCAGCCCTTGAAGAAGAGGAAATCGCCGTCGGTGAATACCGCCACTGCCTGGCCTATTTCCTTGCCCTCGCCTGCGCTGTTCTCGAAAGTCAAGTTCTCGAAGGTGATGTAGCTGGCGTGTATGTAAATGGTGGCGCTGCCGGAGGTGCCCACCGGGAAGTCGCGTCCGGGCCAGATACGCTTGGCGTAGTTGTCGTTGGTGATGATGGTGCTCACGGCATCCTCCCCGATGAAGTGCACGCGGAATTTGGTGTGGGGGATGCTGACGCACTCCTTGTAAACGCCTTTGCGGATGAATACGGTGCTGATGAATTTATGGCTGTAGTTGGGCAGGGCGTTCACCGCTTCCTGGACGGTGGTGAAGTCGCCATGGCCGTCTGCCGAAACCACGAAATCGAAGGGCACGATAAGGTGTTCGGCGATTTGGGGCAACTGATCCCTGATGAGGCCGCAGACTATTTCGGTCACTTTCCTGGCGCCGCAGGCAACGGTGTGGGTGTTGTCATCCTTGCCGGTAGAAATCATGAAATAGGGGCGGGAGGCTTCATCCCCCAGACCCTCCAGCCAGTCGAGGGTGGCGGTGGTCACGTCCAGCAGGGGAGTGCCGCTTTCCTCGGCCACCTGCTTCATAGCCGCAGGATAGTCGCCGTGGCAGTTCCGGTCAAGCCCTGCCTGCTTGAACCAGCGGCGGGCAACGGGCGTGAGCAATACGGGATTGCCGCCTTTGGCACGTACTCCCTCGATGAAAGCCCTCAAGTTATCTTGATATGCCCCGTAAGCGGCGGCGTATCGGAGAGAGTCGCTCTGTTTGCTGTCGTTGTGGCCATACTGGATGAACACCCAGTCGCCGGGCTGCACTGCTTCGTACACTTTTGCCCATTCGCCCAGGTCTATCACGCTCTTGGTGCTGCGGCCGTTGCGGGCATAATTGATTACCTGCGCGCCGTTGTCGAGGAAATTCTGGAACATCATGCCCCAGCCGCGTTCCGGAGTGCCTTTTGAAAGGTCTTTTTCCGCCATGGTGCTGTCGCCCATCAGGTGGATGGTAAAGGAGCTGCAAAGCAGCCAGGCAGCTGCTAAGAAAGAGGCCCCAATGCAAGCTCGGAAGGACAGTCTCATAATTTATTGCCGTTTATAGTTACGTTTTCGAAAGTGACGTTCTCCGCGTTGTGCACCTCGTGCCCCTTCCTGGAGCGGAAGCAGCTGTTGGAGAACTCTATGTCCCGCAGAGGCAGTTCGGGCAGGCCGTTGATGTAAATGGCCTGCTTGGCTCCGGAACATACCAGGTTGCTGAAGTGGAAGCCGCGGAATTCGGGAGTGGTCTCATCTACTGTGACTTCGGGCTCTGATGTTGCTCCGTCCTTGTTGAGATCGGTGGCGGCTACGCCTGCGTAGTAGAGGTTGAAAATGACTCCGTAGCTGACTATATCCTTCATGTAGATGTCTTCGCACCAGATGTCCTTGACCAGGCCGCCGCGGCCCCGGGTGCTCTTGAAGCGGAGCCCTACGTCCGTGCCCATGAAACGGCAGCCGCGAACCAGGATGTTCTCCACGCCCCCGCTCATTTCACTTCCCACTACGAAGCCGCCGTGCCCATGATACACGGTGCAGTCTTCGATGATGAGGTTGCGGCACTTGCGGGCGTGACGGCGTCCGTCGGCATCCTTGCCGGACTTGATACAGATGGCGTCGTCGCCCACGTCGAAGGATGAACCTCTCAGTATTACATTCTCGCAGGCATCTATGTCGATGCCGTCACCGTTGGCGGAGTAATGCGGGTTGCGTACCGTTATATTCTTGATAGTCAGGTTTCTGCAGTAAAGCGGGTGGATGTTCCAGCAGGGGGAGTTCTGGAAGGTGCAGCCTTCTAGCAGCACTCTTTCACATTCCCTGAGGGACACCATTACCGGGCGGAGGAAGGTCTTGATTTCCTGCTCGTCCAGCGAAGGGTCGGGATAGTTGAGGCTGCCTGCCGTTAGACGTGCCTTGTAGTATCCTTCGTCCGGATACCAGCCTTTGCCGTCCGGTGAAACCATGCCGCCGCGGGCAGTTATCTCTTTCCATTGGTCATCGGATACCTTGCGCCGCTTCACCTCGCGCCAGGCATCTCCGTTGCCGTCTATTATGCCCTCGCCGGTAATGGCTATGTCGTGGGCTCCAAGCGCGTTGATGGGGGACAGGCAGCGGCGTACGTCGAGTCCCTCAAAGTTGGTGTCGATGATGGGGTAGAGCGACTGGTCTGTGCTGAAGACGAGGATTGCATTCTTCTCAAGATGCAGCTCGGTGCAGCTCTCCAGGGTAATGGGGCCGGTGAGCCAGATTCCGGCTGGAACAATGAGACGTCCTCCGCCTTTGCCGGACAGCTGTTTCATGGCTTTGGAGAATGCGGCAGAGTTGAGGGTGACGCCGTCCCCAATGGCACCGAAGTCGGTGACATTGACGCTGCGGGCAGGTATGGATGGAGTTGCAACTTGCGGCATTTCAAACGGATACGCCTTTTGATGGGCGGTTGCGCCGCAGGCGCTCGCCATCAGTAAGAAACATGCCGCCAAGGCTGGGAAGATACTTTTCATTGGCCTTTGTCTTAGTGTTCGGACTGCAAAGATACAATAAAATATTAGAATCCGTGCACGGTAACGGAAAATTTTCGTGAACGTACACGGAAAAAATTCGTGAACGTTCACGGAAGTGCACGGAAAGGCAAAAAAAAGTTATATATTTGCAAAAAAAAAATGCTGCTATGCCGAATACCGACAAACCCACAATAATGGACATTGCGCGTCTGACCGGCCTTTCCAAAGGAACTGTGGACAGGGTGTTGCACAACCGGGGAGAAGTTTCCAAAAAGAGCCAGGAAGCAGTAATGCAGGCTATAAAGGATCTCGGTTACGAGCCTAACGTATATGCATCCGTACTGGCGAAAGGCGGGTCCCATCTGGTGGCTGTGCTTATGCCGGAAGGGGAGGAGGGCAGTTTCTGGAAACTCGCTTCCGGAGGGATATTCAAGCAGAAAGACAGCGTCTTGGCCTCGGGCGTCAGCGTCGAACAGTTCGCTTTCGATCCCACTTCCGAGGAATCCTTCCGTAATGCGGCCCGCGACATGCTGGCCAGCAATCCCGAGGGCGTTGTAATCGCGCCATTGTTCCGCAGCTGCACCGAGGCTCTCTGCGCAGTTTTGAGGGAGAGGGGGATACCCTATGTTTACGTCGATTCCAAGATAGATGATTCCGGTTATCTCGCCTATTTCGGTATGCCTATGTATCGGAGCGGCTATCTCTGCGCAGACCAGCTTACAGGCGGACGTCCGGTGGATCGTATCCTGATTGTCCGGGTGCAGCGGGACCTGGAACGGAAGTCAGATCCGACGATGAACCGCAGGGCAGGTTTCATAGATTATGTCCATGAGCATTGTCCCGACTGCGCCATCCATAACCTGCTCATCAATCCCCAGGATATCTCTGCGGCGGAACAGGCCATGGACAACTTTTTCGCCGAGTATCCGGAGACCCGCCATATAGTGATGTTCAATTCCCGCATCCACCTGCTGGTGCCCTGGCTTGACAGGCATCCGCAGCGTGGCCGCCGAGTAGTCGGATTCGATAATCTCGAAGCCAATATGCAGGCCTTGAGCCGCGGTACTGTCTCCGTGCTCATCTGTCAGCACCCCGACGACCAGCTTTCGCTGGCAATCAATGCATTGTCCGAGCGGGTGCTGCTCGGCAAGTATCCCGCCCACAGGGACAATTTCATGCACATGGATATCCTCACCCGCTACAACGTCGACTTCTATTAGCCGGGTGTAGCGTAGGCGTTTTACCTGCCCTGCGTGACCACGCTGATTTGTATGACGTCCAGGCAGCCTGAGTCGTTCTTGGGGGCGTACCTGTTGCAGAAGAAACCGAATTTGGCTCCGACCCAACGGCCGGCCTGCGCAGTAAAACCGCTTCCGGCCGGAGTCCAGTTTTCTCCGTCCACGCTGAAACTGAAGCTGCAGACGGCGTCCGGTACGTTTCCCTCGCGCTCCCTGGCTTCCACCTCCAGCCGCACAAGTACGCTTGCTTCACGCAGGTCAGGATACTTCACCGGCGGGACGTTGCCGGACTGGTAGGGGAGGTTTGCAGGCTTGCGGCTCCATGGCAAAGTAAGCAGCTCCCTGGAACTCTCCTGCCCGCCCTTGTCGGCATTCAGACATTCGAAGTAGAGCAGCCGGGCGCCGTCTTCCGTGTCGCTTAGCCTCAGGCCGGCGTAATCGGTGCCCATTACTATCAGGCCTCCGGTCTCGCATCTCTGCTTGAGCTGGGGATTGGGGCGGAATACCAGCCGGGCGACCGTGGAGAAGCGTTCCGCCGGAAATTTTTGCAGCAGCAGGTTGGGGCAGTCCCACAAATTCCCTTCCGCCTCCTGCTCTACTGAGTACAGCCGTATGCCTCCGTTGGGCAGGGCAAAGCTCCAGCCGGCTTTGGGTACAGCGGGAAACTGCCATTCAAGGGGCAAGCCAGTAGCAGGGCAGGCGCTGGGGGCTCCAGGCTTATCTGCAAGCTTTCGCCCGTTACCCTGGGAGGTATTTTTGGGCATAGGGGCGCTCCAGCTTTCCACAGGCGCTCCAACTCCGTCGCCGTCGCCGTCGAACCCTATCACCGGCCAGCCGTCGCCC
>JAFWPT010000294.1 GCA_017509375.1 Bacteroidales bacterium
CTCAAGGAGAAACTCGAGAAGGCAGAGAAATAAAATGATTTTTTCCGTCACGACAATGGGCACAGCTTCGGCTATGCCCATTTCCGATAGAAATCCAAGCGCCCAGATGCTCTCCGCAGCCGGGCGCTTGTTCCTTATCGATTGCGGTGAGGGCACACAGCAGCAGATGCGCCGCTGCCACTTGTCTTTCGTAAAGGTGGAAGCTATTTTTATCTCCCATATCCATGGAGACCACCTTTTCGGCCTTTTCGGCCTGTTGAATTCCATGGCTATGTACGGACGTTCCGGCGCTTTGGACATTTACGGGCCACAGGCTCTCGGAGGAGTGCTGAATTTCTATCGCAGTTACTTCGGGGCGGAGGATATTTTCGAAATCCGTTTCCATGCCCTCACACCCAGGGAGCCGGAGCTCGTTCATACATCCAAGCATCTGACCGTCACTGCTTTTCCTCTTAATCACAAGATTGAGTGCTACGGTTTCCGCTTTGACGAGGCGGTGTCCGAAAGGCACAGGCTGGAGAATCCCGCATACGTCGGCAAATCCTATGCGTACTGCTCCGATACGGCTCCTTTTGAAGCCCTTGCAAGCTATGTGCGAGGCGTTACCTGCCTTTATCACGAGGCTACATATATGAATGATATGGCGGACAAAGCACTTGCCCGTTTCCATTCTACCGGCGCCCAGGCGGCCCGTTGCGCCCTCGAAGCAGGTGCCGGACGCCTTATAATCGGACATTATTCTTCCAGAATAACAGATATCGGCGCAATTCTTGCAGAGTGTAAGGAGATATTTCCCGACACATTCGCGGCGTCCGATTGCGATGTGTTCGATTTTTAGTATTTTCGCTTTGTGAAAAGTTTGTTATTCATAATGCTTGCCGCCCTGCTGGCTGCTCCGGTAAGGGAAGGTGCCTACGATAGATACATTCAGAAGTATTCGGCCACTGCCGTGTCTGAGATGAAGAGGACGGGTGTGCCTGCTTCAATCACTCTGGCCCAGGGACTCGTGGAGTCTGCGGCCGGCGAGTCGGCGCTTGCCGTGAAAGGCAACAACCACTTCGGAATCAAGTGCCACGCCGACTGGAGGGGAAAGAAAATCTACCGGGATGACGATAAGTCTTCGGAATGTTTCAGGGTTTACCCGAATGCAGACGCTTCTTTTCGCGACCATTCCGATTTCCTCCGCTATCGGGACCGCTACAAGAAATTGTTCGACCTGGAGCCTACAGACTATAAGGCCTGGGCGAAGGGACTCAAGGCCGCAGGGTATGCAACCGACCCCCGCTACGCCGAAAAGCTGATAAAGGTCATCGAGGATTACCAGTTGTACCGTTTCGACCAGGATACCGAGGTGCCTGTTACTCCGTCGGTGGTGGAGACGCCGCAAGAAATCCGGCCTTCGCGCGTGCAGGAGGAGTATCGCTTCTCCATGTCCCGTAACGTTTACGAAATCAACGGAGTGCCTTGCATTTACGCTCTGGAGGGCGACAGCTATCCGGTACTGGCTGCACATTACGGCCTTTTCACGAAGGAACTGCTGGCTTTCAACGACCTCAAGGAGGAGACAGCGCTCCATGCCGGAGATGTGGTTTTCCTGAAGCGAAAGAAGGCAAAAGCCGCCAAGGGCGCCGAGAAATATATCATAGGCGACGATACCGAAACTCTGAGGGCCATCGCCCAGCGTTTCGGCGTCAGGATGGCTTCCCTGCGCCGTATGAACAAGCTGTCTGCGGACTATACTCCGCATGAAGGCGACACTATAATTCTCCGCAGCCGATGAAAACCATTGCCAAACTGCTTGCTGTATTAGTCGGGGCAGTAGGCTTGCTGCTCGGATACAATTGGCTCAGGGATAACAGGATGCCAAATTTCTACGGGAACGCCGAACTGTTTGTGGAAAAAGGCGATGGCCCCGACGAAGTGATAGAGTCGCTGAAGACTCAGCTGACCATACTGAGCGAAAGGCGGCTCCGCAAGGTCTTCCGCGCCAAAGAGGTGGCCACTTATATCAAGCCTGGCCATTATCTCGTGAACTCGTCCAACAGTTGCGTGTATGTCGCACGCATGCTCAACAACGGCTGGCAGACGCCGGTGCGCCTTACCCTTGCAGGTTCGCTCCGGACACGTGAAGAAATCGCCCGCAAGATCTCCGGCCAGCTCCGTCTGGATTCCCTTTCGGTGATTAAAGCGATGGACGACGAAAAACTGCTGGCTGCTTACGGAGCCACGCCGGAAAACGTCTTCCCGGCTTTCTTTCCCGCGACCTATGAACTTTACTGGACAGCTCCATTCTCCGAGGTGCTGGAGAAATGCAAAAAGGCTTCGGATGCTTACTGGACAGAAGACAGATTGGCGAAGGCCGGTGCAGCGGGCCTGTCCAGGAAGGAAGCGGTAATTCTTGCTTCCATAGTGAAAGGGGAGTCGAATTATAAACCGGAGTTGCCCAAGATAGCAGGTGTTTACCTCAACCGGCTGGACAGGGGAATGTTGCTTCAGGCGGATCCTACCGTAGCATTCTGCTATGATTACGGACTCAAGCGGATACTGTTCCGTCATCTGGAGTTTGATTCACCCTATAATACCTATAAATATCCGGGCTTGCCCCCCGGACCTATATGCGTTCCGGACAAAGATTACCTGGAAGCCGTGCTGAATGCAGACAGGGGAGGCGGGAACCTCTTCTTCTGCGCCAGCAAGAACCTTGACGGGACCCATGTTTTTGCCAAAACCGCGGAGGCCCATGGGAGAAATGCAAAGGCTTTCCAAACTGCGCTAAATAATCGCGGATAATATTGTAATTCGATAAATTTTTATTATACTTGCAAAAGTTTTAGTGAAAAACAATATGAAAAAGTTATCTTTCTTTATCGCTTTGCTCTTCGGAGCCACTGTGTTGGGAAGTGCTCAGGCTACTGTACTTCCCAATGATAGTGCAGTCAAGGTAGGCAAGCTGGACAATGGCATGACCTACTACATCAGGCACAACGACAAGCCTGCACAGAGGGCTGAATTCTATCTGGCTACTCACGTGGGCGCTATTCAGGAAACTCCGGATCAGGACGGTCTCGCCCACTTCCTGGAGCACATGTGCTTCAACGGCCTGAAGAACCTTCCCGGCAAGCAGATGCTCGAGTATCTCCAGAGCATCGGTGCCGAATTCGGCCGCAATATCAATGCATCTACCGGCGTAGAGGCCACCCAGTACATGCTCAACAATATTCCCGTTACCCGGGAGGGTATCATTGATACCTGCCTTTTGGTGATGCACGATTATTCCCATTTCGTGCTCAACGAGCAGGAAGAGATAGACAATGAGAGGGGTGTTATCATTGAGGAGCGCAGGACCCGCCGCAATGCCTCCTGGCGTGTGTACGAGCAGGCAAAGCAATACATGTACAAAGGCTCCAAGTATGCAGACTGTTCACTTATAGGCAGTCAGGAGAATCTTGAAACCTTCAAGAGGGAGAGCCTCGTGAACTTCTATGAGACATGGTATCGTCCCGATAACCAGGCTCTTGTTGTAGTTGGCGATATCGATGTGGACCAGATTGAAAGCAAAATAAAGGCTCTCTTCGCCGACATACCGGCTCCGGTGAATCCCAAGGCGAAAGACGTAATCAAGGTGCCCGACAATAAAGAACCTATCGTAGGCATAATTACCGACCCCGAGCTCCCCAATTCCGATATTGAGATTTTGTGGAAGTCCGAGCCTATTCCTGTCCAGTATAACAATACGGATGTCGCTTTCGTGACGGAACTGCTGAAGGATGTCATTTCTACCATTATGGCGGAGCGCTTCGAGGATATCACTACCAAGCCTAACGCACCTTTCCTCAACGCCAGCCTTGGCTGCGGCAAGATTTGTGAGACCTGCGAAGTGGTTTTCGGTGACGTTGCTTTTAAGGACAACGAAGCTCTTAGCGCTTTTGAGTCATTCTATACCGAGATAGAAAAAATGAAGCGTTTCGGCTTTACCGAGGCGGAGGTGAAGCGTGCAAAGGATGAGCTCATC
>JAFWPT010000295.1 GCA_017509375.1 Bacteroidales bacterium
AATGGAAGCAAAGAATCTGCTAACTTATTGTCAGCCACTTGTCAACATAGTCACCGTACAAGCCTGCTGCATTGTGTGTAATTCCGAGACCAACCGCATCGCAAATGTGAATGAAGATGATTATGGAACCTATTAATCCGATGATGCAATGAAAAGAATTACTATCATACTGATGTCGATCGCCGCACTGGCCCTCGCATCCTCCTGCAACAAGAACACCAACCCTGAGACTCCCGGCGACGGACTGGTCTACAAGACCATCCACATCTCCGCCTCCGAGACGCTCACCAACAAAGCTGCATTCGGAGAGAAGTCCGAAGGTACCTATCCCCTGCTCTGGTCTGAAGGCGACAAGGTAATCATCTGCGTCAACAATGACCCCAACCTCACACAGGAACTCTCCGTCACTCCTAAAGATGGCGGAAAGTCCGCCGAATTCGAAGCTTGCACCCTTGCGCTGCCCGATACAGGTGACATCACCATTCGCGTGACCACCAACACCACTACAGCCTCCGGAGGCACGGCGGCAACGGTGAAATACAAACCGAATGTGGGAGAATCTCAAGCCCCCCAGCCGGCTTCCTGTGACCCGGAATCCATTATTTTGTTCGCAAAAGAGACTTATTCCAGCGCAGCAGTAGTTCCTGACAAAATAGAGATGAGTTTCTCACACGCTACCGCGTACGGCCTTTTGAACATAAGCGGTATCGACCTTGGCGGCGAGACCGTGAAGTTCGTGGAGCTTCAGGCAATGTCGCCTGACATCAGGATTGCAGGCGACGTGACGATCGACGGCAACGGCGTTCTCTCTCCCGGAAGCCACACCTCATTGACGATGAGGGGGATAAGCGATCTGAGCAACCCCATCTGGTTTGCAATCGCCCCTTCCGAGCTGAACACAGCATCCGCCCTTGCCATTCACGTGGTCACCTCTGCAGACCGCCACTTCGAGAAGATACTCGACTGCTCGGCAAATCCCCTGAAATTCCAGGCCGGCCGCATCAGCAAGTTCGGCGTCAATTTCAGCGGCATTGCTTCCGCAGCAAGGCAGGTCAAGACTATACGAGACCTGGTCCTGCTCAAGAATGCCTTGCAAAATGATGATTATGCCTACTGGTTGAATTCAGATTCTGAGATTCTGCTTGCAAACGACATCAACTATAACAATGAAGAGCTTAAAGGAAATAGCACAACGCTTCACGAAGGTGTTACATTCAACGGACAGAACTATGCCATAAAAAATGCTGATATAAGTGCTACCATTTTCAAAATTGTAAAAGGCACAGTCAAGAATCTAAAGATTGAAGGAGGCACCAATTCCACTTATCTTTTCAGCACTGTATCCGGACTTTTGGAAAACATCAGTGTCTGCGGTCTTGATGCAAAGAATCCTTTAATTGAGTCCGTGTCCGACACTGTTAACGGGTTAATTGTTGATGCTAACACCACCTTCACTTGCACGTGGCCTGCCGATAATTCCAAAACTGATATGGGGTTCGTGGCGATGGAGAACAGCGGTTTGATAGAGAACAGCGAAGTCTCAGCAACAATAAATGCAGGCGATCCACAGCGTTCAAAGTTCAATTTTGGCGTGTTTTGTCCTAAGTGTACAAGCGGCCGCTTCTACAAGTGTAAAAACAAAGGCACCGTGACCTTGCAAACAAGCACTCCAGTTTCAACGGGTTGCAGTCTTGGGGGAATCGTAGGAATCATTGAAAGTACACAAGAAGATAATACCGTCCGCATCTTAGAAGAATGTGAAAATTCTAGTACTGGTAATATCTCTTTAATATTGAATTACCCTGGAAGTAATACTCTTTATCACAGAATTTGTTGCGTAGGTGGTATAGCCGGCGGAGATTATAAAGGAGGCACAAGTAATTCCGGGGTTTGGAAAGATGCCAGTTATCCAAGCTCAGGTGTTATATATCAGTGTTCTAACAAAGGAAGCGTCACTTTAGATTATAATTCTGCTTATGTTGAAGTTGAGACCAGCAACAAAAACGGTACTGGTTCGCAAGGTGTTTCCATAGGTGGTATAGTAGGAGCAACCATTAATGATCTTGATGGATGTACTAATGAAGGCTCCGTCACTGCGAATTTAAATGTAGCCACGCCATCACGTAAAGCCGCAGCGCCCAAAATTGGTGGAGTTGTAGGCGCGGCGCATAATAAAGTATATAATTGTACCAATGAGTCAACTGCGAGTGTCACCGTAAACGGTTCCTTCAGAAACTCTGCCAGTAAACTATACGCTGGCATGGGCCCGATCAATCAAGCTTGTATTGGTGGTGTCGCAGGATGTGTTGGATGTGGAGGATCAAGTGCAACCAATACTGGTGAAGCCGCTACAAATTCTAATAATGCCGAATCGAAGATAGTAAACTGCGTAAATAAAACCGCCTCGCTAACTCCTCCTGCTGTTACCGATCCGGGGGCACCATGTTTTGGTGCGGTCTGCGGATGGACTTCGGCATACAACACGGGCAACAATGATGAAGCAGGAACTAGTTGGAGCGTGATTGGAACGTCAGTTGCGTCAACTCCTTCAAGCGCTTCTACTGGTGCACCGCTACCGAAGTGACTGGATGGTTATCTGGACATCCACGCCATAAGTACCGGAAGGGGAGAATGTTTCTTCTACATTTTCCCCGACGGTACCACCATGATGGTGGATGCCGGAGACTTGTACGGACATTCCAACAAGTACACCCAAGTTGACTCAAAACCCAGCGCGGGCGCCCTGCCATGGCAGACCCAGGCGGCATACGTCAGATATTTCATGCCTGCCGGCCATAATGCGCTGGACTATTTCCTCGGCACCCACTACCATATTGACCACCTCGGCAAATTCGGAAGCGGACGGGAAGTACATTCAGAGGGCGACTATAAACTTGCCGGCGTGACCGCACTGTATGAACGAATTAAGTTCAACAAAACTCTTGACAGGTCATATCCGGTCTACGGCAACGATGAATACGAGGAAGAAGGAGAGGACAACAAAGACTCGGACCTGATTGAGAACTACCGCAAGTTCATCACTTACAACACCGCCAACTCAGGATTGGTAGCAGAGAAGTTCGAAGTAGGCTCCAACAGCCAGATTGTGCAGCTCTACAATGCTGCCGCGTATCCCAACTTCCAGATCCGGAATTATGCCGGCAGCGGCCTGGCATGGAACGGCAGCAACGTGGTGGACAAGAATCCCAACGGGACACTGTCCGAGAATGCTCTGTCCTGCGCCTTCCTGCTTAGTTACGGTAACTTCGACTTCTTCGCCAGCGGAGACTTGAATAACCAGAACATCTGCAGTACTGTGGCAAGTGCTATAGGCAAGCATATCGAGGCAATGAAGGCACATCACCACATGTCCAACGATGCGTCTTATGGAATCGAAGCCAACGTATACACTCCGAATGTAGTGGTTACCCAAAGCTTCTATGAGCGCGCAGATCAGCCGCAGCAGAGCATTATACAAGCTTATGCCGGGACTCAGGATATGTTCTTCACCGGCATCCCTGCCAGCCTGGTCTCAGCGTATCCACAGGTATATGGAGCCTGCAAATGCACCGAAGGCCACGTGGTTATACGCGTATGGCCCGGAGGAAATCAGTTCTACGTGTATGTGCTTGACGACACCGACTACGCCTACCGCGTAAACGCCATCTATGGCCCTTATCAGTGCGATTAGCGTAAAACTATCCCCATCCGCAGACAACCCCCATTAACAGCAGGGGCGGCTAAAGAGTCTTATGACACTTAGCCGCCCCTGCATACTACTTGGGACGGAGCTATAATGCAGCAATCTCCTCCTGACTCAAGCCGGAAACCCGAGCAATTTTATCATTAGAATCTCCAAGTTCTTTAAGAGCTTTTGCCATTTCTGCTTTCCCGGCTTCAACCCCCTTGGCGAAGTATTCCTGTCGGTCCTCATCTGTGAGATATGAACGTACATCATTTTCGAACATAGAGCGGAAGTATTGTAGTTTTTCTTTATCCGGAATCGGAGACTGTAGGCTTGACTCGAACACCGAATCATACTTGTGACCATACTGCTCCGGTCTGCTGGCAAAATTACTCATATTTTGGAGAATATCAAACCATACTTCCACAGGGGTTTTAGCATTTCCCGCCTCTCCGGCAAACCGTGGCAGTTCGCACATGTAAATGTTCTGAATATTGTTATACACTTCCCCGTCTTCCTCCCGTCCTCCATAACGGTATATCAACTTATCGCATTCATGTTTCGTCCGGAAATTCATAAAGCAGATTACATACACAGGCTTGAGCTTTCCATAGGATTCCCCTTTTGCCAATTGCGTATATATCATTGCCGACTGATAAAACAGAAGTCTGTTTCGGATGAAAGACTTGTCTCCACGCTGCATTTCAACAATAATCTTTCTGCCGTCTTTCGTGTGGCACAGGACATCCATTATGACTTTCTTGTCATCAGCCTTCCACGTGTCAAGCTCATTGGTATCGTACTCAATATGAACGATTTCCTCCGGCAGGATATCGTTGAGAAGTAACATCAGGTTCTTCTCGTTGTGCCCGAAAACGTGTTTGAAGGCCCAGTCGCTTAACAAATCAATGTAAGTGCTGGTAGCAATCTTGATAATAAGGTCTTCTTTCTCCTCTTGGGAAAGTTTGCGGAAGCGGTCGTACTCGTTGACGATGGCTTCATACTGAGCGAATTGCTCTGGGGATAGAGATGTTTTCATAGTTTGAACGATTATAAAAAATCATCGCAAAACTATGAAAAGAAACGGGCCCCAGCAATAGCCGGATGCATTTTTTGCGAATAATTAAAGCGAAAGAAAACTATAAAGAAAATCTTTCGAAAGAAATCGTATTATTTCCTGATGATAAACCTGTTGCCTTCCTCGCGGGAGTATGAAATGCCAGTGAGGAGGGCAATAGATTCAAGGATA
>JAFWPT010000296.1 GCA_017509375.1 Bacteroidales bacterium
ACCTGGCCTTGATTGTCTTTAGTATCTCCTTATCTCCCAGGGTGTAGGGATGCTTGGGACCGAGGGTCTTCTCTTCTATGCGTACTGCTGTTTTATAGAATTCCCAGGCTTTGCGGAAGTCTCCTTGTTCCAAGTAAACGTTTCCTATGTTGCCGTAGCTCTCGGCCACGTCCGGATGCATTTCGCCGAAGATGGACTTCCTTATGGCAAGGGCGGAGTCATGGTACTCCAGGGCCTTGGCGTAATCGCCCTTGTCGCAATAAATGTTGCCGAGGTTGCTGTAGCTTACGGCCGCAGCAGGACTGTCGCTTCCGAGGACCACTTCCTGTATGGACAGGGCAGTTTCTGCATTCTCCTGCGCCTTGTCCAGCTCGCCCCGTTCGCGGTAAACGGAGCCCAGGTTGCCGTAGATTTCGGCGACGTCGGGGTGGTGGTCTCCATAGGCGGTACGGAAGATGTCGAGCGCCTTGCGGCAGTAGTCCAGAGCTTTGTCGAGCTCACCCCGTTCGAAATAAACGCTGCCTATGCTGCTGTATGAAAATGCCAGGTCGGGATGACTTGCGCCCAATGCAGACTCCCGGATTGCGGCCGATCGCCCGTAGTAGTCCAGGGCCGTATCCAAATCTCCCTGAGCGGCATAAACGTGCCCGACGTTGAGATAACTCTCGGCTACGTCCGGGTGTTTGTCGCCAAGCAGTGAACACCTTATTTTAAGTGCCGTTCCGAAGCAGTCCAGGGCAGATTCGTAATCTGCCTTTTCGTAGTAAAGGATTCCGAGGTCGTTGAATGACCGGGCCGTTTCCGGGTCGTTCATCCCAAGCGTTTCCTTCCGGGCCTCCAGGGCTTCCTTCTGATATCTGGAGGCCTTGTCATAGTCCGATTTCATCCAATACGTTATGCCGATATTGTACTGCGCCCCTGCACCTGAAGTTCTCCGGAAGTACTCCAATGCCTTGTCGTAGTCGGCCATGTAGTCCCGCAGGAATCGCCCGGCATCGTTCTGCCATTCCTCGTTGGAAAGGTCCAGGCTTGCCCTAAGCTCCAGATACTCAGCGGCTTCTGCATTGCGATGCAGGGTCGCGCAGTACTCATAGTAGCTGAAGCAACGCCGGGCAAGTTCTCCGTTGTCGGCGTCGAAGACGCTGCGGGCCTGGCTCAACTGCTCCTCCTGCTCTTTGAGGATACGTCCCTTCTGCAGTTGCTCTTCCACCTGCGCCGCCACGTCCCCCTTCGTCTTCAGCAGGGAGTCGGCCTTCACCAGTTCTCCGTTCTCTATGCAGTACGACAGCTCCCGGTAGAAACCGTCGAGCATATCGTAGTCCAGTTCGGAGTAGCGCCGGGCCATATCCTTGATGAGTTTTTCGTTGCTCTCCTGCTCCTGGTAGAGCTGCTGAAGAGCCTGCCGGTATTCTGCTTCGGAAATGCGCTGCTCAGTCTTGAGCGCCTCTATCTCATCTTCCTTGTCCTGCAGTTGTTTCTGAAGGGTGCGGCGAATCTTCCGTTCGGCAGAAAGCTTGTCCTGCAGCTGCCTGTCGGGGGTTTCCATTATGAAGTAAACGGGGTTGCCGGAATAGACATAGCTTCTGCGGCAGGCCTCTATGTCCACCAGGGTGTATCCCTTCTTCCGGACGGAATCTATCTGGAACTGACGGTCGCTGACGGGAAAGGAAAACATGCCTTCGTCGTTGTCCACAAGCACTGCGGCGCGCCCGCGCACGGACACCAGCGCTCCGTTCAGTCCGTGGCCCGGCACCAGCTTGCCGTTGGTCATGCGGCCTTTAGTTTTCACATATCCTTTTTGGGTCTGTGCGGCGCACAGGAAGGCCGTCAGCAGGCAGATGCTCAGGAGTAACCACTTTTTCATCATAGATTATTGTATGAGGACCACGTCGCTGTCTCCGCAGGGCATGGTAATGACGCTGTTGGACAGAGGGATGGGGGAGTCAATAGTGTAAGACCTGCTCTGGTACCCTAGGGGGACGTCCAGCGACACGTAGCCGTCCTCATCGGAGACCGTTTCAAGGCCGTTTATGGACAGCACGATTCCCGGCACGCCCTCCTCCGCCGCCAGGTCGTAGAGCCGGAAACGGACATTCCCGTACACCCCGGGATCGCGCCTGACATTCAGCGAAAGCTCCCGGGCCAGGGTTATCGTGGTATCCGCCGGGCAATAATCGGGGCAGACAAAGGAGATATGCACCGGATTGCCAAGGAATCTGTGCGGTACGTTCTTGAATACGGCCTGCGATTGCAGCGTACGTATGGTATCAGACTTGGCTTCGTTGTCGAGCGTCAGGGTAACGACTGCATTCTGCAGCGGGGGGAGGTTGCCGTTGGGCGCCGAGGTTTCGGCCAGCGATACCGCTATGTCCACGGATTGGCTGGTGGCCCGTATGCAGAAGAAGGCCGCAGCTACAGCAATGGCCAGCAGGGAATAGAGCAGGGTCCTAACCGTCAGCTGGCGCTTGTGACGCTGCCAGATGGAGTCGAATTCCACGCCGAGCAGCTTGGAGATGAGCTGCATATAAGCCCTTTCGCGGTTGAGGAGCGGCCAGCGGTATATCTTTTCGTGAATGTTGACGCCGAGAGTTTCCGGGAAGCCGAGCTTGTTGACTACAGGGTTGAAACATTCGGTAGCGGGATCTCCGCTGTTGGGCTTACCGTCAACTATGAAGAAATGTATGTGCTCGGCACGGCCCAGCTTGTGAAAAAAGGCAATCTCCCTGCCTACCCATTCCGATTTTGCCGAGTTGGGAGAGCAAATAACGATGAGGTTCTGCGATGCCGCAAGCCGGGCCTGCAACTCTTTGCTGAGGCCGCCCGGCTGTATGTCCGTGGCTGCAAAGAACACCGGCCGGAGGGGGGTGCGCTTACTCCCCTTATCGCCGCGACGGGCGGTCGGAAGGCGGTAATGCTCAAGCTTGTACTGCAGTCTTTTCCCCCACTCGGTGTCGCGCGAGTTGTAGGAAATAAAAGCAACGTATTTGAAAGAGTCTGCCATACTTTTTCCTGCGTTGTGCAAATATAAGAAAAAGTGTCATTACTGTATTGTAGATATTTTTATATCTTTGCAGACAAACGTAGCAGCATGAAAACACTATACATCAAACCCATCACCGAGGAGCTCCGAGAGCTGCTGGCCGAAGATATACTCAATACATCCGAAGATGCAGTCATCGAAGGATACGAAGAAGGAAAAGAATTCACCTGGTAAATGAAGGCAGCGTTATGAAAGCAACCAAGTTATTCTTCGCCGCAGTTATTGCCGGCACCGTTCTCTTCTCCTGCAAGAACGAAAAAGATCCCTCAATGGCTCCCGCTTGTTACAGCGAGTTTAAACTTAGCATAGAAGCCGAAAAGGGCAGCGATACCAAAGCCGCCATCCTTTCGGCCGACGGCAGGTCCCTTGTTTCCACCTGGGAGCAGGGCGATCTTGTTGCTGTGTGCCGTATCGATCCTGACAACGGCGGGCTCAGCAAGATAATCGGAGTCCTTGCTCCGGCATCCTATGGTTCTTCCTCCACAGTGCTTGAGGGTTCGGTCCAGCTTGACGGACTTTCCACCGGCGACCGGCTCTACCTGCAGTATCCTTACAAGTACACCGTGGACGAGGCGACCGGCGACCTATGGCTGGAAAGCAATTACCTCGGTCAGGACGGCGACCTGAACACAGTCTCAAGTTCTTACGCCTATGCCAGTTGCGCTATTGAGATTACCGGCCTGGACGGAGATGACCTATCAGCTACCAAGGCCCGGTTTCTCAACCGCCAGGCAATAGTAAAATTCTCCCTGACCAACGGAGGATTGCCGCTGGAGGCATATAAGTTGAGATTATTCTCTCCCGATCTTTCTTACGGCTTCTGGGGAGACATCTATTATTCACACAATGGCGGGCTTGATGTCGTGTCGTCCATGGCGCCCCGGAGCGATTTTACCGTTGCCCTGCGTAACTGCTACCCCGCAACCGCACAGCCCTACACTTTGTACGCAGTGAATTCCAGCAACGTATATACCGCTGTTACACAGCCTCTTCAGTTTGCCGACGGTAGCTACAACCGAGGTACCGGCAATCTTTATACGCTCAGTTACTCAGGCTTCGATACCGACAGTGACTGGACCATCATAGGAGCTATTGAGGGGTATTCCATGGTCTGGGACGGCGACCTCAATATGTGGACCAACGGAAATGGCTTCCATGTTGCAGCCAGCGTAAATTTCAGTGCCGGCGACCAGTTCAAGCTACGTAAAGGACATGCTTGGGATTTCAATTATGGCGGCTCTTCTATCAGCGAGACATCGGTCGCTGCAAACGGCGCTTCAGTTATTCCCTTATCCTCTACAGATGCAGTTGGAGTAGATCGTGACGGCTACAATTTCATGATGGCAGCCGATGGTATATATGACATCTATTTCGACGAGAACACTCTTTCCGTAATAGTGGTTCCCGCATCAGGTGCCGGCAAAGTGTCCACGACCGATGTAACTCCATCAGTTCCTTCATTTACCGGCTGGAGCCTGATCGGTTCCATAAACAATACCGCCTGGGATACCGATTTCGACCTCATGAACACCGAAGGGGACAGTTGGCTGATACAGGGCGTTACCATCACCGATACAGACCAGTTCAAGCTGCGTAAAGACCATTCTTGGGACTATAGTCTCGGCGGCGCTTCGTCCAACCTTACGATTGCCGATGGTTATGAAGTTTTCCAGCCTGTTGTAGGCACAGAGTTTCAATCCGCATCCAACCTCGCAATCAATATCTACATAGGCGTTACAGGAGTGTACGATATCAGGCTTGATGCCGCAAAGGAAACCATTCTCATCACTGAATCCGTCGACACCTATACCGTTGTGGGAGAGAGTGAAACCGATCTCTCCTCGATCGACAAGCTGTTTACGACACAGTGGGATACAAAGGCCTTCGGCAACGACATGCGCGACGACGACGGGGACGGTGTATATGAGTGGGAGACGAAGGTCTCAGAGTTGTCGTCTCCCATTCCAGTCCAATTCAAAATCGTGAGGAATCACGATTGGAGCTCAGGCTACTGGCCGGCGGACAGCAGCAATTGCACGTTTACCATCCAGAGTACTGGAACATTCCACATCACTTTCTCAACGGTCAGTGATGAGATAAAATTCTGGATGGATTACGATTGACCGTCCTCCCGTCAGGCCCATTTGTCCTGGGCGATCGGGGTGCGGATGTCGCCGAGGAACTGAATTTCAACCAGGAACCACTGGCCGGTGCTGGGCTTCTTGCGCAGGCGCACCGGACGGGGGTTGTCCGCTCCGCCGGAGCTCAGGTAAAGCGTAGCCCAATTCTCATTGTCGAATGAATAAGGATTGGAAGATACCTGTATGCGCAGGGGGGTCGAAGGGGTGTAGTTGTTGGCCGGCGTGGCGCCGTCGAAGAAAGACCTCACCTTGTAGTACTTGCCGTCCATGAAGCGGTCGGCGATGTGCTGGCGTTCGGCGACGGAAAGGCTGTCGGGGCCTTTGAGCCAGTCGAGCATGGCAAGGGATGCTTCACGGTCCTGCTCGTAGCCGGCGAGGGCCAGCACGGTGAGCGCGGCAGTGGCGTAAACGTCGGTCAGTGCAGCCTCCGGGAGGGCCTGGAGCTCAGCAAGGGACCGTGGAACGGCCTGGAAGGTGAAAGACTTGGTCTTGTTTCCGGCTCCGGGAACTGCTGCCTTGATCTTGTCCAGCTTGATGCCGAGAGCGCCGGCTATCCCGGAAAGTTTGTTTAGAAAGTTCTTGTCCATAATAGACAAAAATAGCATAAAAAAGGATATCTTTGCATCAGTATGCGTAAAAACCTGCATTGCATTGTCGCGACTGCGCTTCTCCTGCTCATCGGCCCCACCTCGTCCGCACAGTTCTTCCGGGACCTGGACGACTGGCTCAAAAAGAGGCAGGCAAGGCAGGTGTACGACACCACTTACATCTACCGCCCTCAGGAGCGCTGGCTGGTGCGGACCCAGAGCTTGACCTCCGGTGAACACTCTGACCTGCACGCGGAACGCAACAACTCCACGAATGTCACCATTAAAGCCGGCAGCGGCCTGATGTTTAAGCAGACTATAGGCGGAGGCTATCGCGGCCTTGTGTTCGACGTCGGCTATGTCCCGGGCAAGCTGAAGAAGAACGCCGACCTGGAAGTCAAGGCCTACGGCAATATGCTTGGTTTTTCGCTAGGCGGCTCATTTTCCTACGGGTACAAGGGACATTCCGTTATCGACGGCACAACCACAGTTCTCAGTCCCGGTGACATAATAGGGGCAAGCATCTATACAAGCGCATATTTCGCCATCAACGGCCGGCGTTTCTCTATGCCTGCCGCCACCAGCCAGAACTACCGCCAGCTGCGTAGTGCAGGAAGTCCGTTGGTGACCGTCAAAGCCCAGGTATATGGGCTGTTGAAGAACCCGGACACCACTCCCGATGCTGATATTAACGGCGCCGTCACGTCCTTTGCCGGCATAGGCGCCGGATACGGCTACAATTGGGTTCCCGGCGAAAACTGGCTCATACACTTAAGCCTCACGGAGACTATAGGCTTCCTGAACGACTCGCGACTGCTCCTGAAGACCAACAGTGAGCGTTTTGTCTGGCAATCGCCGATTTATGTCACCAGGAGTAATTTTGCGGTGCTATACTACTACCGAAAATGGTACTTCGGCCTCCATGCAAATGCCGAAGACTTGCTGTTCTGGAGCCCCCGCAACATGCACTTTTCCCTCGACAAGCTGGCCTGGAAGGCCAATGTTACGGTAGGAGTGAGGTTCTAAGGGCGGCCTTCACCCTGGAACTCTGATTTATACCTGAGATTCCATTTCCGGATGAATTCGGCTAGTTCCTTGTTGTTGAGGATACTTTCGTAGCAGCGGAGAGGAAACTCGTCAGAGAATTTCTCCAGGTCGCAGTCCACCAGGAAGTCCATCGGAAGGTCTTCGTTGAATTCGCCTCCCATACAGTTTCCGGCTGAAATCCCCGGAGTAAAGACTTCCTTCCGTATATATGGCTGGCCGGAATCCTTGAAACACAGGTAGTAAATCCGGCCCTCATAACCCCCGTCATATTCGGAACGGGTACGCGCAACCAACACCTTGTCGTGAACGAATTTAAGGCCGTTCTTCCTGGCATATTCCTCTTCCGGCGAATCAAATACGCCGCGGATAACTGTATTGCTCATAAGAAAGGATTTTAGCAAAATTACAAAATAAATGCATATTTTTGTCCCTATGAAAAGATTATTTATATCTCTCGCAGCAGTCTTGATGTGCCTTCTCTGCCTGGCACAGCCCAGAAAAGCTACAATCCAATATGGCCCCTGGGTACAGAATGTATCCGAAACCGGTTTCACCGTAATCTTCAAAACACCAGAGCCGACACTCGCCTACGTGGAAGTGGCCCCGGAAGACGGCTCATCTATGTACAACTCCGATTTACCGCGTTTCTACGAGACTGTTGCAGGACGGCGCGTCCACGGTACCATACACCGCATCAGGGTCAGCGGACTTCAGCCCGGGACGCCCTACCGCTACCGCATTGTGGGTAAGGTGGCGCTTGATGACAGCTACGCCTACGGGATCGTCTGGGGACCGGAGCTCAAGATGACCGACGAGATTAAAGGCATCAAGACTCTGGACCTCAGTGCGAAAGATTGCAAGTTCAGCGTAATCAATGACATCCACTGCAAAGAGAATCGCTATACCGCCCTTACCAAAGACCTCAAGCCGGAAGACATGGATTTCTTCGTAATGAACGGTGATATGGCATCTTATGTGAACAGTCTGGACACCATGATCAAATACACCTTCGGCCCGGCTAAGGAACTGCTGCAGTCTGTCCCGTCCATATATGTGCGCGGCAACCATGAGAGCCGCGGAAGGGAATTCCACCTGGTGCCCGGCATCTTCGACTCTCCGACCGGCGAGTTCTATTTCGTATTCCGCCAGGGTCCCTGCGCCTTCCTGGTGCTCGATGGTGGTGAAGACAAGACCGACTCCAGCGGCGAATACTTCGGCACCGCCGACTTCGACAACTATCGTCGTACAGAACTTGAGTGGCTCGAAAAAGCCGTCGAAGATCCGTTATTCAAATCTGCTGTGTGGCGTATTGCGCTTATCCATATCCCTACCATTTCGCACTTCAAACCCTGGTATACCCAGCAATGGCTTTGCGACAATATGCTTCCGGTGCTCAATAACGCCGGAGTGGACCTTATGCTCAGCGGCCACCACCATAAATATATCTATACCGCCCCGGGAGCGGACGGCAACCGCAACACCTTCCCCATCATAGTCAACAGCAATACCGACCGCCTTGACTGTGAGGTGTCCGAGACGCAGATTTCAGTTCGCATCTACAACGTGGACGGTAAAGAAATCCACTCGCTAAGTTTCAAGAAATAAGTAATTTAGCATCGGGAAGATGCGCTACTGCTTTCCGGATTCCGGCCGGTAAACAAACTCCTGTGTCTATGAAAGAAAGGCTTTCTTCGTTGGATATACTTCGCGGGGCGGATATGTTCCTGCTCTTGTTCCTGGGACCAGTGGTGCAGGCTTTCTGCAAAGCGTATCCGGACGGAACAGCTTGGCTTTCCACTCAGTTCCGGCATGTCGCGTGGGAGGGATTCGTGCTGTGGGACATCATAATGCCCTTATTCCTGTTTATGTCGGGAATCACTATCCCGTTCTCGATGGCCAAGTACAGTAACGGCCAAAGTCCGGACGGCAAATTCTGGTTTAAACTTTCCAAAAGGTTTTTCCTGCTGTTCTTCCTGGGCTGGATTGTGCAGGGCAACCTGCTCGATTTCGACTGGAAACTGTTCCACCCCTATGCCAACACGCTCCAGGCAATAGCCGTTGGTTATGTGGTCGCGGCCCTGATCTTCGTGTATCTGAAGCCCCGGTGGCAGATTGTTGTGACAGTCGTCCTTTTTGCTGCATACTGGCTGGCTTTTGCCTGTACGGGAATGAACCTCGACGGGCAGGATAACATAGCAATGGTCATAGACAAGGCTGTGCTGGGGCCGCACCGCGACGGTATCAAATGGGCGGAGGACGGAACGTGGCGATTCCGGACTGGTTACCAATATACATGGATACTGTCCAGCCTGAACTTTGCCGTGACCGTGGTCCTCGGGTGTTTTGCCGGGCAGATGCTGAAGAGCGCACGGCATGCCCCTGCGAAGCGTGCGCTGATGGTGGCATGCACCGGTGCAGGCCTCGTGGCTGCCGGCTTTGCAGTGTCGCCGTTCTTCCCGATAATCAAGAAGATATGGTCATCGAGCATGACGCTTTTCTCCGGGGGAATATGCTTCCTGCTCATCGCTCTTACCTATTATCTTGTTGATGTACGGGGGTGGCACAAAGGAGTGGATTGGCTGAAAATATACGGTTTGAACGCCATTACTGCCTATTGCGTGGGGGAAGTGGTCGTATTCACTTCGGTTTCGGAATCTCTGCTCCACGGCTTCGCGAACTTCGGTTGGTATCCTGTCCTGATTGCTTTTGCCAATGCCTCCATACTCTTCGGAATACTTTTCCTGATGTACAGGAACAAAGTATTCATCAAAATATGAAACGCTTGTTTTTGCTTGACAGCCCTCTGGCATAGTCAGTCAGCCTTTCAACTCCAGCCCTGCGCCGACAGAGGCGTTAGCCGCGGCAGCGGCGCAAGGGGAACCTTCCCCTTGTCCCATGGGGGTGCAGGGGGATAATAGCCGGGGCCGCTTGCGCCCCATCGCGTCCTCTATGGCAGAAGGCCTTTGACGAGAGCGGGTCTTATTGATTCTGCTCAATTTCGATCAATGCAACAGCGTTGGATTCCAGTGTGATGACGTTGGAAGCGTCCGGCCTCCGGTCCATGCCCAGGCTGTCCGTGAGCCGTATGACGGAGACTTCATATCCATTGGGAAGTTGTATCGTTATATCACAGGATGTGCTGATACTGTCGTCTTCGTGGTATCGGGAAATCAGAAGGCGGAGTTTACCGTCTTTCGATTTCCCGGCACAGGTATAGATATCTCCGGTTTCGCAGTAGGATGCTATCCGGGTGCCGAAGTCGGAAAGTTCGGCCCAGTAATACAGGGACCAGTAGGGAGGGCGGATATCATATACGTAAGGCGCCCACGGGCCGCACCAGGAAGTGTTGGGGCGCAGGTCGTAGTACATGAGCATGTCCAGCGGCGCGCTTTGGCACTCGCACATTACGGCAGCGACGAATGCCGCCGCCTTCACGGTCGAACGGGCTCTCCGGCTGTAGAAGTGAGGCGCCTCTTCCCAGCTGCGGTTATAATTCCATTCGTTGAGGATAGACTCCGTGGAAGTAAAGCCTTTGGTGTCCAGCATTTCACGGACGATGCGCACGTCCTCCGTAATGCGCGCCGGTTTGCGGTGGTACATGTGGTGGGAGAAGAAGTCCAGGGGAGCATTTTTCTCCTTTATATAGTCCAGGAAAGGAGGACCGTATTTGCGTGGATTGGCAAATGCCGGCCCGCCGATTTTCAAATGGGGGAAACACTTTTTGAGGTGTTTTGCAGCAGTGACGTACAAATCGTAGAACTGCTGCTGGGTACCTCCCCACGTGCGCGGATCCGTTTTCCAGCGGTCATCGGGATCGTCCAGATCCGGTTCGTTCCAGATTTCCCAATATTCGATGCCCATGTGGTATCCGTTCGCCCAGCCTTCGTTGTAGTGGCGGATGATATGCTCGCAGATGCGGGCCCACTTCTTATAACTCTTGGGAGGATAGATGCCGTACTTTTTTGTCTGATGCTCAATGCTCTGCCCAAGTCGGAAGAATGGTTTTGTGCCAGCTTTCAACATATCCCGGAGCACCACGTCGCTGTTGGTGAAATCGTAAGACCGGGGATTATTGACATTCGCATCGAAATCCGGGAAAATCTGGTCGATGTCAATGCAGTGGCCGCCGTATTCGGTTCCCAGGGCCGTGTCATGGGTCCTGGCGTATGGAATGCGGAGGGCTGTGTAAGATTCCATCGTGCCGTCAACGGGGCCGTTGTTTCCGGCATTCATGGGTTTTATCGGCCCGAGGACTGTGGCAGGACTAAGTTCCACCACCGTCTGGGCGGCAATAAAGAGAGAGATGAGGATGGAATGTATCATTTCTTCTACTGGACTTCTGTTTTTCCCGGCCGGATGTAAATGTAGTTATAATTTATGGTTTAACAAAAACAGCCGGTCGCACAAGCGACCAGCTGCAATCCTTTTTGGCGGAGGGGGCGAGATTAGCCCCGCTGCGCGGGCCTTTTCTCGGACTGTCCGTGAGCAATCAGAAAGAGTCCACGAAAAAGCCCGATAATGTGTAGGTGGAACCAATTCCTTTAGTTATCTTTGACAAAATGAATTTGGGCTCTGCATATAGCATTGTACTTTG
>JAFWPT010000297.1 GCA_017509375.1 Bacteroidales bacterium
TACCGCAACGGCGCCAGGGTGCCCTGGACAAAAGATTACGTGATAGTGGAGAAACAGGCCGCCAATGCCGGCGGTGCCGGGGTGAAGGTAAAAATTGGCATTGTGGGATTTGCAGAGAACTACGCCGGCAGCATAATGGCGTCCAGATTTACCGGCGAGGGCTTTTCAATCACGGAAGACTACTCAGCCGCCAACGATATTGCCTCCCGGCTGGAATCTTCCGGTCAATGCGACGCCACCATCCTGCTCACCCACGGTGCCGCAGACTATGCGGCTATCAAGCTCGGGCCGGGCAGCGTGATAGACCTGGTGCTCGGAGGCCACAGCCACCAGACCCTTCTGGGCAAGACCAGCTGGGGCACGCCGTATATCCAGGGAGGCCGGTACTGCGAGCACTACGCTTACGCCGACTTGAAATTCACCGTCAGTCAGGACGGTACCGTGTCTTTCAGCGGCGCCGGCAACCTGGCGACTCCTGCCGTCAACCCCGGCCTGGACCTCCACACCTATGCCGGTCAGAATGAGCAAGAACTTGAAAATGAAATACTTGCAGTATCAGACGAAGCTCTCGCCGCCGTGGCCCGGCAGGCGAACGAGGTAATAGGCTACATAGACGTTAACGCCACCAACTACTACATCAACGGCAGCGGGGAACGTGCCGCTGTGATCTCGAACTGGATGTGCGACATACTCCGCCGCATAGGCAACGCCGACGTGGCTTTCGTGAACGGAGGCGGCGTGCGCACTTCCCTTCCGCTGAACGGAAAAAGCAAGCGGGACATAACCGTTGCCACCGTCTTCGAAATTTTCCCCTTCAGCAATACCACCTACGTGTACAGGATTACCTATGCCGAACTTCTCCAGGTGCTGGAGTATTCCATGACCAGCGCGGGCTCCAGTATGTTCTCACGAGTGACCGGCATAGACTGCCACTTCTCCGATTACACCGTACGGTCGATATGGAAAGACGGGAGCGTAATCTATCAGAACAAGGCCTGGGTGGGCGACTGGGCGTCCCGTACACTGACACTCGCCACCAACGAGTACATAGCCACCAACGAGAGGGTGGACCGTTATACCGGAATGAGCAATCCTCTGCTGAAGTGGAACAGCACTTCCAGACTGATAGACAACACTTTAGTGGACAATGAGAACGCCGTCACAGTGCTCCGCAAGGAGGCTGCCGCCTCAGGGGGACGCCTGCACATCGACACCGCCCCGCACTTCATCTACTACAATTAGCCGCCCCTAAAGGCCCCAGTCGGCTTTCTTAACCGTGCCCTCCACCTTTTCCTCTATCCTGTCGTCCAGGGCAGGGAAGAAATCGAGCCCGGTGAGCGCTTCCAGCTCGTCAACGCTCATATAGCAGTCTTTCAGGAAGTAACGCTCTTCGTCGTTATCCATCACGAAGGCTACGGAGCTGTAGGAGCCGTCGGGACGCCGTATGAGCAGGGCTTTGAAGAAGGAATCGGGTATCACCACATGGCGGTCGCCTATCTTGCCGTACTTGTTCCTGCCCACTATGGGACCGGTGGCGACCCACACCTTGCCGTAACGCTTGGCCCAGCTGCGCACCCGCTTCTCCAGATACTGCCAGTCGCCGGCGTTCAAGGTCTCGTTCTGCGGGCAAATGTTTGTGAAATAGAAAGTTTCCTCCATGGCGGAACTGCTGAACGCAGCATCGGCCGCAGGCATCATGTGCCCCTTGGTCCAGCCTGAGCCGGAGTAATCCTCACGCATTGCCTGGGTGACTCCGCGAAGGTCGGGGTCCATCTTGAATTCTATACCTCCGCGGTCCCTGCGTCCTTCGGCTTCTTCGGCAGTGAGTTCGTAGGCGACCCAGTCCGGAATGAGCGTCCGCGTGTTGTAGGAACTCACGTATGCGTCGTGGGCTACTGTACGGCCGCCGGCCTGCGACGGCAGCTCCATGGAGGCGGATATGGTCTGTGCTGGAACCGGGGCCGAAGGGTTGTCGGGCACTGCAGGAGCGTTCTCGCCGAAGCCGCCGGAAGCCAGCCAGAGCAGCCCCCCGAGCACAATGGCGGCGATGCCGGCGGAATATTTCACCTTTTTTTTCATTGCTTGCGTATTATGTGGCGTACTCGCAAATATATCAAAAAGATTAACACTTTGCTGTTCTTTTTTTGTAATTTTGAGACAAATACATGCCTATATGAACAACTATGTAACACCGCTCTTTGAAGAGGTCTTGCTCAGGCCGGCAGAGCTGCTGGCCGGCGAAGACTTGCTAAACGGAGTGACGCAGATACCCGTGTATGTCCCGGCCGGGTCCGTAAGTGCTTACAAGTCAGCATCCGGATGGAAAACCTACGCTACCTGGATCAGCGCACGTTGATAAGTAATCCGGGGAATGACGCAGAGCCGGGGGAATGAAGCCGGGCCGGCTTTGCTCCCGCCGTCTGCAGCTTGCTTCTGTGGAAAAAAAATGCTACATTGCAGGGCTTAAACATATTATGAACAATAGAAAAATGACCACCGAACACAACTACACGGCACCTGATACCGTGACCTTGGAAAGCTTTCCGGAGTCGCTTCTTTGCGACAGCCCGGCATCAGGAAACAACGAATTAATAGAATACGAAGAATGGGCACTATGAAAAAACTTATCATTATTGCGGCCGCATCTTTCCTGCTGCTTATCGGTTGCACCCCGAAAGAAGCCCCCGAAGTAACCGGGCAGGCTATGACAGTCACCGCCTCCACCGAGTCCGGCACCAAAACTTTCGTCAGGAACGGTGGCACCCAGGTTTACTGGGGCGTAAAAGAAGAAATAAAACTGTTCTGCGGCGGATCCTCCGGACTCTTCGTCTCGCAGAACACCAGCAGCGCCGTTTCCGCTGAATTTTCCGGTACGCTGACTACGACTACGGGAGAGAGCATCTGGGGCCTTTACCCATACAGGGACGACGCAAGCTGCAACGGTTCCTACATAACCACCGTGCTGCCCCAGGAGCAGAGCACACGTTCCAACTCCTTCGACACCAACACTTTCATAGCCATTGCCCGTTCCGACAGTCCCAGCCTGTCATTCCGCAACGTCTGCGGAGGCTTGCGCTTCACCCTGACCCAGGAAGGTATTACCAAAATAATAATCAGGGGTGCCAACAACGAGAAGCTCGCAGGCAAGATAATGGTCGGTTTCGACTCCAACGGAGACCCCAAGGTGCAGAGAGTACTCGTGCCTTGCGATTATGTGGCCATCGTCCCAAAGAGTCAATATTTCAAGCAGAATGAGTGGTACTATATGACATTGCTGCCGACTGAACTGCCCGACGGCTTCACGGTAGAGTTCTACCGCAAGGATGCGAAGGCAGTGTGCACGACGACCAAGAGTTTCACCATCAAGCGCGGCATATTCGGTTCCGTAGCGGAAATAGACAAAGATCTGGAATTCAACGCTCCGCCAACCTACGAGGCCGTTGATCTTGGACTTTCCGTAAAATGGGCCACCGCCAACGTGGGGGCTTCAACCCCTGAAGGGTACGGTGATTATTTTGCCTGGGGCGAGATTGAACCGAAGTCTTATTTCGACTGGGAAACTTACCTTTGGTGCAACGGCAATTCAAGCTCCCTCACCAAGTATAACTCCAACAGCAACCAGGGTGCCGTCGATGACCTTACGGCCCTCCTGCCCGAGGACGATGCGGCCAGCATCAAATGCGGCCCCCAATGGCGTACGCCCACCGAGGCGGAGTGGACTGAACTGAGGTATGACTGCAACTGGGAATGGACTACCGTCAACGGAGTGAACGGCTACAAAGTCAGCGGCACCAAGTCCGGATACACGGACAAGAGTATATTCCTTCCGGCCGCCGGAATATGCGTAGGTTCGCTCCGGGACAAAGGTTACAACGGTTATTACTGGGCCTCGATGGTATATCCAAACGGCACGTTCCAGGCTAAGAACATACGTTTCCAATCCAACGCAGTAATGACTGATGAGGAGAACCGGTGCGAAGGACTCAGCATCCGTCCCGTCTATTCCATCCCCACCGGCACAAAGGTTTATTACAGGCTTTCCGGTTCAAAAACAAAGTACTACCTCAACGGGCAGGAGGACCCGCTGAGCGGCGCATTTGACAATCATCTCATAAAGGCCAGCGGAGCAGTATCGCTCGCGCTCTCGGACGATGGTGATTTATATTCGGTAGAGGAGTATTTCAACCTTTTGCCCAACGGCAACGTCAGCGGTTCCTCTGTGTACCTGTGCAAGAACCGTAAACCTATGTTCATACTGGACTTTGACAATAAGCAAGACCAGATAATCTATGCAACTATACGTGATGGTAAAATTGCCCTGATTCTCAAGCGGGATAATTATACTGCTTCATTCTACATCCTTATGATTAATCCCGACGGAACGAGCACCAAGTATGAGATGACCGGTAGTTACAAACCATCCCATTATCGATTCCGCGCAGCCTTGGCACCGGACGGAAACCTGTACGTCACAGCCAATGTAATTACGCCAGACAATGAGAGCTATCTTGCTATGTATAAGTACACTGCTGACGGAGCATCGACTGAAAGCTTCATAAAGAAGAAGACGACGAGTCACGAGTCTGCCATCGCAATCACAGATTCCGGCGACATCTATATACTGGATAAGGACAATGATGACGGATACAAGTATTTGCTCTATAAAAACGGAAGGTTATTTTCCACTTATGAAGTTCCAGACTCAGAATGGAATTCCTCTATAGCAATTCTTGCCCACAGGAACAATGTTTACTATGCAAGCACCACTACTGGAAAATCCCGGCTGTTCCTGAACGGCAGGCTGTTCCGCAACTTTGAATCCGGCAATCTCAGTTTTGGTTGCGCTTATCCAATCCAGATTTCAGCTACCGGAGATATTTACCTTTCACTTTTCGATAAGATATACAAGAACGACAGCATTCTCTACAGCACTGAAGATCAATTCTTTGATCGTGTCTGCGTAGTGGATTGAAAAACACCCGTATGAAAAGATTTCTTCTCTCCCTCACAATTCTGGCCCCGGTAATGGCCTGGGCGACGAAACCATCGGTTCCTGAAATAGTCCCGATGCCCCAAAAAATCGAGATGACCAAAGGCTCCTTCAAGATGAAAGGAGTCAGCATCAACTGCGACCCGATGACAGATGCGGCAACTCTCAGGGCCGTGCGCCAGTTCGCCGACAGACTTTCGCTGGTGAGCGGCAAAATGTCCGATGTAGCCAGCCCCATAGGCCTCGCCAAGGCAGTGGAGAGCGGAAACACCAAGGGCCTCTATTTTATCAAAGACGCAAGTATCGCACCGGAAGGCTACAAGATAAGCATAGGCAAGAAGGCTGCCGTGGTACGCGCGTCCGGCTACAGCGGATTCTTCTACGCACTGCAGACCCTTCGCCAGATGCTTCCTGCATCTATTTACGGCACTGTGCCGGACCTGAAGTCCCGCTGGTTCCTGCCCTGCTGCGAAATCGAGGATGCCCCCCGCTTCGGCTACCGCGGCCTGCTGCTCGACTGCTGCCGCCACTTCTTCAGCACGGACGAAGTGAAAAAGGTGCTCGACGTGATGGCCATCTTCAAGCTCAACCGCCTCCACTGGCACCTTACGGAAGACCAGGGCTGGCGCATCGAAATCGACAAGTACCCGAAACTCACCGAGATAGGAGCATACCGCGATTTCACCATCATCAAGCGCGACCTCAACAGCAGCGACGGCATACGCCACGGCGGATACTACACCAAGGAGCAGATCCGCGACATCGTGGCTTACGCCCAGGCGCGCGGCATAACCATTATCCCCGAGGTAGATATGCCAGGGCACATGGTGGCTGCACTGGCCTCGTATCCGGAGCTCGGCTGTGCCGGCAGCGAACCCCAGCCGTACAAGGTGCGCACCTACTGGGGAGTCTCCAAACAGGTGCTGAATGTGGGTAAAGAGGAGACCATGCGCTTCCTGGAAGACGTGTGCTCCGAGGTCGCCGACCTCTTCCCCGGGGAGTACTTCAACATCGGTGGCGACGAGTGTCCCAAGGACGAATGGAAGAACGACCCCGACTGTCAGGCCAAGATTAAGGAGCTCGGACTGGTGAGCGACGAGAAAGCTTCGGCCGAGGCTCGCCTGCAGAATTACGTTACTGCCAGAATGCAGAAGTTCCTTGCTACAAAGGGCAAGAAGATTATCGGCTGGGACGAAATCCTCGAAGGAGAACTGGCGGAGGGTGCCACCGTGATGAGCTGGCGCGGTACCAAGGGCGGCATCAAGGCTGCCTCCATGGGCTATGACGTGATTATGTCGCCCAATATCTACTGCTATCTGGACCACTGCCAGTCCACTGACCTGGACAGCGAGCCCTACTGCATCACGCAGAAGCCGGAGCGCGCCGTAACTCTCACTAAATTGTATCATTACGAGCCCTACGACGGTATGGAACCTTCTTCCGTACATCACATCCTGGGCGTCCAGGGCAACCTCTGGACCGAGTTTATCGGCACCAACGAATACCTCGAATACATGCTTCTCCCTCGCCTCCTCGCCCTGAGTGAAGTACAATGGTGCAGCCCGGAGAACAAGGATTTCGACCGCTTCCTGGGATGTCTGGAGCATCACGAACTGTCTATACTGAAATTACTTGGATACAACTTCCGCACTCCGGACGAGCTAAAGAAATAACTCCCATGAAACAGCTGTTCCTCGCGCTTTCGGCATTGTTCTTCGCGTGTTCCTGCGCGGAAAGGCCCCTTCCCCTGAATATAGTTCCCCAGCCCGCAAGCATAAAGATCGGCGAGGGGTCGCTGAAGCTGAAAGGAATTTCCGTCAGTTGTGACCCGGCATTCGACGAGCAAAGCCGGGAGGCCGTAGAGGAATTTGCCGGACAGCTGTCTCTCGCTAGCGGACGGAAAAGCCGTTCAGCTACCGGCAGCCCGGACTCACGTGGACTTTGCTTCATCAAGGATGAGTCCGTAGCCCCCGAGGCTTACCGCATCAGCGTGACTCAGCAGGCCGCGGTAGTGCGTGCTTCCGGCTTCAACGGCATACTGTATGCGTTGCAGACGCTCCGTCAGATGCTGCCGCTGGCCGTGTACGGTGGGTCGGGAGACGGCGGCGCACCCTGGCGCATTCCGTGCTGCGAGATAGAAGACGCCCCCAGGTTCTCCTACCGCGGCCTTATGCTCGACTGCTGCAGGCACTTCTGGACCATTGACGAGATTAAGCGGGTCATCGACGTGATGTCCGTATTCAAGCTTAACCGCCTCCACTGGCACCTGTCGGAGGATCAAGGCTGGCGCATCCAGATCGACAAGTACCCTCGTCTCATAGAGGTGGGGTCCTGGCGCAAGGGCACTATGGTAGGCGGCGACTGGAACTCCAACGACGGAATACGCTACGGCGGCTTCTACACCAAAGACGAAGCAAGGGAACTCATAGCTTACGCCGCCTGCCGCGGAATAACCATCATTCCCGAAATCGACCTTCCCGGCCACATGCAGGCAGCGCTGGCGTCGTACCCCGAACTTGGATGCGCCGGCAGCCAGCCCCAGCCGTATGAGGTCTGGACAATATGGGGCGTTTCAAAGCAGGTGCTCAACGTGGGCAGCGAGAAGACCATGCGCTTCCTGGAAGATGTGCTCGGCGAGATTGCCGACCTCTTCCCCAGCGAGTACATTCACATCGGCGGCGACGAGTGCCCGCGCGACGAGTGGAAGACCGACCCCGATTGCCAGGCGAAAATCAAAGAGCTCGGCCTGAAGAACAAGGACGGGGTATCTGCCGAGTCCCGCCTGCAGAACTACGTGACAGCCCGCATGCAGAAATTCCTCGCATCCAAAGGGAAGAAGATTATCGGCTGGGACGAGATACTGGAAGGAGAACTCGCGGAAGGCGCCACTGTGATGAGCTGGCGCGGCACCGCAGGAGGAATCAAGGCCGCATCCATGGGATACGACGTAATAATGGCTCCAACCACCTACTGCTACCTGGATTATGTCCAGGGAAACGATCTCGAAAAGGAGCCGTTCAGCATTTCCCACCAGTGGTCGGAGAACAAGAAGTGGACAGAGCATCCCTTGTCGCTTGAAAAGGTTTACGGATTCGAGCCCCTGACGGGTATTCCGGAGGATGCTCACAAGCACATCCTGGGCGTGCAGTGCAACCTGTGGACTGAGTATATTGCCGAACCTGAGCATCTGGAGTATATGTTGTTCCCACGGCTGATGGCTATTTCCGAGGTGCAGTGGTGCCAGCCCGGACGAAAGGATTTCGACAGGTTCAGAAGCAGCCTTGCCGACCGGCAGCTGCCCATGCTCGACAAGCTTGGGATTAATTACCGGGAATTAGATTAATTAATTATATTTCACCATGAAAAAACTGACTATCTTATTGCTAGCCAGCCTCTTGGCTTTAATTACCGCTTCCTGCGACATGTTCGATGATTCGGATATCAGAGACAGTATATCCAAGCTCGAAGGCCGGGTTTCCTCTCTGGAAGAGCAGATGAACTCCGCCAATGGCAACATCTCGGGCATCCTGGAAATCGTAAACTCCATAAAGGGCAAGGAAATGGTGAGTTCGGTTTCGGAAACCGACAACGCCTGGACCATCACCTTCGCCAACGGAAAAGTAGTTACCATTTCGAAGGTTCACAGTCCTGTAGTAGGAATAAAACAAGATAGCGATGGCGTATATTATTGGACGCTGGATGGGAACTGGCTCCTGGACGGAAACGGAAACAAGATGCCGGTATCCGGCAAAGACGGAAATGACGGGAAGGACGGAAATGACGGAAATGACGGAAATGACGGCCAGAACGGTTCGGACGGCATCACGCCCAAGCTCAAGATAGAAGACGGCTTCTGGATGGTTTCCACGGATGGCGGCGCTACCTGGACGAAACTCGGCAAGGCGACCGGAGAAGATGGCAAAGACGGCGAATCGTTTTTCAGTAAAATCGAAGAAGACGAGCTTCACGTGTACCTGACCCTGACAGACGGCAGCGTGCTCGTACTTCCGAAGTCCGACATTTTGACCATTCTCGATCGCGTACAAAGCATACAGTACGTCCCCGATTTCGAAGACGGCAAGATTACCGTCAACTCCGTTCAGCTCTACTGCTGGCCGGAGGCTGTCTTTATCGATCAGCCTACCGAAATAACATACCAGATACTTCCTGCCCAATATGCCGGCAAGATTGCAGAACAGATTCGCAGTGTTTATGTGGATAATGACTGGGCGGGCATATTTAATCAGGAAGTCAATGAGAATCTCGACGGAATAAGCGGCCCGGAATGGCGGGCACTCCTGAAGAAGTATGGCAAACCCGGGAGCATAGCCGCATGGTTCGACGTTCGCCAGGTCAGCACCAGGTCCGGAGGTGAAAGGGACCTCAACTGTGGAATGAAGATAATCGACATCGTATCTGCCGACGACAACAGCGGGGAAATCACCTTCAAGGTCCTTCCCGTAAATATCGCATCCGAGAATTTTGCCGCCAGCGGCTTAACTCCCATGTACGACATCGGTCTTACCGACAGTAAAGGAGCCTACATAGCGGGCTGGAGTCCGCTTGACGGGTGGACGGAAGCAGGGCGTTTCCGTGCCGAGGATCCTTATAACATTAATAAAACCCTCACCATGCCCGTGTGGAATCTGCTAGACCTGCAGGCTTGGCAGGGACGCAGTGCCTTTGCCGTGCAGCTTCGGATGTATCAATTGCAGAACCGCGAAATCAGCGGCCTGGATGAAAATGGCCAGCAGATATTTAAAGACTACGAGAACGAACTGGCAAGTGCATTTACCGCTCTCTACCCCGATGTGACTCCGGTTGAACTTCTGCCCGAACCGTACATACCGGATGAGAATGGAGAGCTGCTCCCCGTCAACGACGGCGAAGAACACCAGTATCTCCCCTACAACGCGCTGAGACAAAACGGAACAGAAGATGAGCCCGGCTACCGCAGCATATTGTACGGCCTCACCCCTGCCTTCCAGATCGGAGGCTCTACAGTATCTGCCGCAGAAGCGTACAAAATGGGGTACCTGCTATTTGACATTGAATTGGCTTGGGACAGCTTCACTTATTCCGACAGCAGCTTGGAAGACTTGGTAATCGGCACCGGGCAAGTGTACGCCGAGGTAGAAATGAATCCCTACAAGAGCGAAGAGGAACGTCGCGCGGCTATAGGCGGCACTGTAACAGGACGCTACACCCTGACCTCGCCTTTCGGCAAAAAGACCATTTCCGGCACCGTTGAAATCACGGACGCCCCCGGCAGCCCTGACGATCCCGATTTACCCGGGCCGGATGCCGGATATGACTTCCTGCACAACAGTAATTATACTTTCAACAGCAAGATGGGTGACGGCAGTTTCATCCAAAAGTATGATTTCGCATCCAACGACGGGAGCGTGGAGTGGTGGACACGTGTCAATCCGGCTTATTATACAAGGCCCGCTTCCAATTCTCCTGGGTCTGTGGACCGGATCAGTTTCCGCCACGCTCTGGCAGATTATGCTACCGCAGCAATCGACCTGGCTTCACTGGCATTCAATGTTGTGGACTGCAACGACCGTATTTTGAGCGATCAGGAACTGGAGGACGCTGGATTGGAAGTAAAATTCGAATACGCTGACGATGCTCTGGGGGCAAAGGTGCTGCCCGCATCCAGCCAGACGGCACAATTACGGTATTACAAAGACCTCTGGCAGGGAAACACCAGCTTGTTGTTCAGAACGAGCGAAATGGCATTCATACCGGTAAAGGCAAGCCTGTTCAAGAAGACCGGCAACGGCTCCGTGGAACTTCCGACCCGCTTCAGCACGCCGCGGGCGTCAGTGGAGTACCCTTCAGACATTCTGGATTACAGTTCATTCGCTGTTGTAAACTGGCTTCCATTCGGGGAAATCACATGTGAAGATGTCAGGATTGTCCTGAATGAGCACAAGCAGTACCGCATACCTTTGGCGCAGAGTATTAACCTGAAAGACTCCAGACCTGGCGGCATTTCATACAATGTGATTGAAAACGGCCAATGGGTAACAGGCAATGTATCTTCCTGGGACATATCGAAGGGGACATATTCTTCCTCTGACGGCAAAGACCCCAACGGCTACATAGACGGCATCAGCTCCAAAGACGCATACCATCTGGGTGATTTGGAGTTTGACATGGAAGCAATCAAGGCAAAGGTCTCCGGCGATCTGAGACGTTTGATATCCTTCGTGTACAGCTACAACGGCAAAGATTTCTCCATGACACCAATGGACGGAGCTACTCCTTACCTCTCCTTTGACTACTACTCGGGAATTCAGTTCAACGGAAGTATTTCAATTCCCGTGCATGTGGAGCTTCCAAATCCTTGGCAACCTGCCCTTGTGGCCAACTATACAATCAATATAGTAAGCGAGGAGTAAAGGGCCGCGATTTAAAATACTAAGCCGCCTTCTGTCCGCAGAAAACGAAGGCTTTGTCAAAGTGCTTCCCGAATATCCCTTGCGGTCCTCGTCGGTGAAGTACGAACGGATATCGTCATTGAATATAGAGCGAAAGTATTGTATTCTCCGGGGTCGCTCGCCTTCCCAGGTTCCCCGGCAAATCGCGGCAGTTCACACAGGTACAGGTTGAGGAGGCTCCGCTTGGTGTATCCTTCGCCTGTGGTCTCCCACAGCTTATACGTGTAAATCAGCTTGTCCGTGTCGTGCTGCAGGCGGAAGTTCATGAAGCATACGACGTACACAGGCAAAGCTCATGCTTTTCATAAGCTATACAAGCCTTCGCGGGAAAGAAGGTGATCCAGGTTGGAGATTCCGTACAGCACTACGGCCGTGACTACGGCGGAATGTTCCATGTACTCCGGTATCAGTTTGTTATAGATGTCGCGCTCGGTGTGCCATATCTCCCAGTAGCTGAAGTTGGTGCCCTTGGGGTCGGTCTCACGGAAGGAAATCGTGGGTACGCCGTTCATGGCAAAGTAGGCGTGGTCGCTGCCGCCGGCTTTTTCCGGACGCGGCCTGGGTGCTTCTTCCCGCTTGTTGACGGTGAAGGGGAATTCGGGGTTAATGTCCTCCAGGGGCTTGCAGATTCGCACATAGTCGTCGTACATAGCCGGAGGAACAGTGACGCTGGTGGCGCATAGCGGGCCTCCGTCCCGGTTGATGTAGTTGGATATCTTTTCCAGAGGCACCGTGTTGTTTTCGACAAAGTACTTGGAGCCCAGCAGGCCGAATTCTTCGGCGGTCCAGATACAGAAGAGTATGGTGCGCTTGGGTTTGGCACCCGAACTTGCCAGGAGCCTGGCGGCCTCCATCGTCACGGAAACTCCGTTGCCGTCGTCTACGGCCCCGGTGCCGTTGTCGTACGAGTCCAGGTGGCCGCCGGCCATCACATACTCCTTGGGATACTTGCTGCCGCGAAGTATGCCTATGATGTTGTGGTTTTTGACGGGGCCCTTATAGAAGTGGTTCCGGATGTCGAATTCCAGCTGGAAGATGTCTTTGCGGAGCACCTTCTCCTTAATCTGTTTGAACTGGGCCTCGTCCAGGATGATGTCGCACACGGTGGGCAGGGCGTCGATGGTGAGTTCGGTGCAGTGCGCACGGTCGTACATCACCCTCAGGGGTACTTTGGCGGAACGGATGAATCCGGCAATGCCCGCGTCAACCATGTCCCGGTAGAAAAGGGTGTCGGATTCTTCTCTCCAGTCGAACGCCAGGCCGTTGGACTCCACGTCCAGAAGCACCCAGGAGCCTTTGAGGGCACCCTTCATTCGGTCGAATTCCCACTTGTTCTTGGGCTCGATGAAAACGGCGCCTGCCTGCTTGCCCTTGGTGCCGGAGGTATATGCCGGAGTGCCGAAGTGCAGGTTCATGCCATCTTCGCTGAGCATGCGGCCATACCAGGGCCCGCGGTGGAAGCCCACCTTGAGCTCCACGGCCTACTGCACCAGGACCTCCAGTCCCCAGGATTCGAACTGCTCCTTTACCCAGGCCTCGGCCTGATTGAGGGCCGGAGAGCCGACTATGCGGCCGCCGATGCGGTTGGCGAGCCAGTCGGCATGCTCCATGGTACGGTTGTCCGTGGTGCCGGTCTCAATTATCTTTTTGACGACTTTGTCTTGGGCGGAGGCCCCGGTCCATGCGCCGGCCGCAGCCAGGAAGACAACGGCGGCAAGCAGAATCTTAATCCTTTTCACGTGCTATATTCTTTTATCCGTCAAAAATATACATTCTAACTTAAAAGTACAAGCGCTGTCAGATTCTATGATAGTTTTATTATCTTTGCGGCACATTTATGCCTATGGATTTCATTACTGCTACAGTACGGTCTTTTTTACACTACCGGGTACGTGCCATCCGCCGCTATGCGACGGACTATGAACAGATTCAACGCAAGACTCTTGCAAAACTTGTCCGCCTGGCAACCGACACGGAGTGGGGCCGGCAGCATGGCTTTGAAGGAATAAAGGATTACGAAGGCTTTGCCGCCAGAGTTCCTCTCAACAATTATCCCAGCATCAAGCCATGGGTAGAACGTATGATGAAAGGGGAACGGAACCTTCTGTGGCCGGGCCTCGTGCCCTATTTCGCAACGTCCAGCGGAACCACCAGCGACTCCATAAAATTCATTCCGGTATCGGCCAGGGGGCTGAAGCGCTGCCACCTCATGGGAGGGCGCGATGTCACCGCCAGCTACCTGGACAAGCATCGCGAATCGCAGCTCTGCCGGGGTTATTCGCTCATTCTTTCCGGCATTTTCGAAGAGAAATACAGCACTCCGGAGGTCAAAGTGGGCGACATAAGCGCCATCATGACCTGGTCAATCCCTTCCGTGTTCCGACGCCTGATGCGGTTCTTCCCTCCCCTCAAGCTGCTCGACAAGGTGCCAACGTTCAAGGACAAGATGGAAGTCCTGCCAGCGTATCTCGCGAAGAAACGTCTGACCACCTTCAGCGGCACGCCGGAATGGAATCTGCACCTGCTTAAACGGACAGTGGAGTACGCCGGAAAGCAGAACGCGGACGAACTGTGGCCGCATCTGGAGGTGTTCACATTCGGCGGCACCAGCCTGCGTCCCTTCCGCCACACGGTGGAAAAGCTCTTCCCCGCCGGACGCCTGGTATGCCTGGAGACCTACAATGCTTCCGAGGGCTTTTTCGGCGTGCAGA
>JAFWPT010000298.1 GCA_017509375.1 Bacteroidales bacterium
ACTTTAACGCACCTGCTGAGTTTCCTATGGAACCAAAGGTCGTGTATATTATCCTCAGGAATACAAATAACTACCGGAATATCATTGTCTGAACATACTTGTGCGAACGCTCTTGCGGTGTTGCCTGCAGACTGTACAATGAGCGTGCGTTTCTCTTTCTTGTCTATCCTGGCGCATACGGAAAACGCTTCCGTCTCTTTAAAGGAGCAGGTCTGCATCTTAGCTCCTATCTTAGGGTTGTATCCGCTGAATGTGATGTACAAGTTGTTCAGGCCGAGATACTTGGCAAGTCCTTTGGATTTATAGGTGACCGGGGCGCAGGAATTCTTCAAAGTCCGCTTTACAGGCATCCAGTCGGCATATCTGTATATGCCTTTCAGTTCCTTCCTCGGGTTGAACTGAGAAGATGCATAGACGGCCCTCACCAGGGACGGATCGCTACATTCAGGGTCGCCGAGAGTCCATCCGGCATCATCGAAAATCCTTCCTGTCTTAACGTTCTCCAGACGGTACTCGGTAGGCTTGAATTTTGTCAATTGCATATCAGAGTTTAATAAATAACCAAATATAGTACGCGATGAACGTAAGTACGAACACGGCTCCTTCATAGCGGTCTATCTTGTTCTTCACGAAGGTGTAAGAACTAAGCCACACGAGAATAATGCTCAGCAGCAACACAAGCACATCTACTAAATTCAGCCCGGAGAAGGATATCGGCCTGATAACCGCAGATGTGCCAAGTATCAGCAATATGTTGAAAATGTTCGATCCCAGGATGTTGCCCAAGGCAAGCTGCCCTTTTTTCTTGATTGCTGCAACGATGCAGGCGGCCAATTCCGGCATGGAAGTACCGCCGGCAAGCAGGGTGATTGCAATGAACTTGTCGCTGACGCCCAGAGCTTTGGCAATGTTTACAGCATTGTCCACGAAGAGCTGGCCACCGAAAATAAGTGCGGCTATGCCTCCGGCAGAAAGGAGGATAGCCAGCCAAAGAGCAGATGTCTTTCCAGCCTTGTCTTCCTCTTCCTTAATTCCTTCATCGTGCTTGAAGCACCAAAAGATGTAGATGCCGAACAGTAGCAGAAAAACAATGCCTTCTACGCGTGAAAGGCCATCTGCCAGCCCAAGATTCAGCAGGGTCTTGCTCATTCCGCAGAAGACCAGCAGGAAGGTGACCAGCAAAGTGACTGGTATATCCCGGCGCTTGTTGTTACGGGTAATGGCAATTGGCATAATTAGGGCAGTCAGGCCCAGAATCAACAGCGTGTTGAAAACGTTGGAACCTATGACATTGCCGACAGCTATGTCCGAAATACCTTCCACGGCCCCGGTAACACTGACGACCAGTTCGGGGCAGGAAGTGCCGAATCCAACGATAGTGAGCCCTATTACGAATTCACTAATCTTTAATTTCCGGGCTATAGACGAAGCCCCGTCAACCAGCCAGTCGGCACCGAAAACTACAAGCAAGAGACCGGCGGCCAGCAATAAAAGAGTACTCAGCATAATTCCAACAAGCAAATATTTTCTACATGCTGTGTATGGGGGAACATATCAACAGCTTGCACGGCAGTTATCTTGTACATTTCTGTCATGAGTGCGATATCCCTGGCTTGCGATGCCGGGTTGCAACTCACGTAAACTATACGTTTTGGAGCTGCCTTCAGTATGGTTTTTACAACGTCGGGGTGCATTCCGGCCCGGGGAGGGTCTATGATCATCACGTCAGGGTACCCTTGCTCCTTGATGAAGTCTTCGGTGAGAATATCCTTCATATCGCCGGCGAAAAAAGTGCAATTTGAGATTCCATTGGCGGAAGCGTTCAGCCGGGCATCCTCAATAGCTTCCGGAACATACTCAATACCAATGACTTTCGAGGCTTTTGAGCTAACAAACTGAGCTATAGTTCCGGTACCGGTATAAAGATCGTATACAATTTCATTCCCGCTTAAACCTGCAAATTCTCGGGCCTTCCTGTACAGTTGCAAAGCCTGGCCGGTATTGGTCTGGTAGAAAGACTTCGGTCCTATCTTGAACCTAAGGCCTTCCATCGTTTCATATATGGCGTCGGCACCGGAGTACAGGATGCAAGACTGGTCGGAGATGCTGTCGTTCACTTTCGTGTTCACTACATAGTACAGGGAGCTGATTTCCGGAAAACGTATTCTGATAGCTTCCATCATCGGCTGAATGGCAGGGGAGTCCTCACCGAAGCAGACTATAAGCATTACCTGTCCATCGTCCGTAGTGCGGATGAAGATATTTCGCAAGAACCCGTAATTGTCCCGTATGTTATAGAAACTCAGATGGTTACGTAATGTGTAATCCTTGATGAACAGACGAATGGCGTTGGACGGCTCAGGCTGAAGCCAGCAATGATTAATGTCCAGAACTTTGTCAAAGTACTTTCCGACATGGAATCCAAGTCCGGACTTTTCGGCTTCGCTCATGCCATCAGGATCTTCTCCAGGAAGAATCCATCTTTTACATGACGCGCTGAATTCCAATTTGTTACGATATAATATAGTCTTTTCTGAGCCAATGATAGGGGAGAATTCGGGTACTTGAAGGTGCCCTATTCTGGTAAGCTGATCGTAAACTTGCCGCTGCTTGGCATTGAGTTGTATATCATAAGGCAAGGGTTGCCATCTGCAACCGCCGCACACCCCGAAATGTTCGCAAAAAGGCTCAAGTCTTTCCGGAGACGGTTTTTTAATGTTTATAATTCTGCCTTCCAGAAAACTCTTTTTCTTTCGGGTCACCTGAACATCCACAACATCTCCCGGTACAGCGAACTCTACGAACAGGACCCGGGCTGGTCCTGAAGTATCGTCTCCAGGCAAATATACGTGGGAAACCGCTTTTCCTTCAGCTGCTACGTTTTCAATAATAACGTCAGTGATGGAGAGGTCAAGTTTCCGTTTAGTTAACATAATATAAATTGTGTAACAAGAGTGATTTTATATGCTTTCCACAGGATTGCCATAGATATGCAGGAAAATATCCTTGAGTTCGTCGTGGTTCAGGCGGCGTTCCAACTTGGACAACTTATGCTCAACGTATTTTTTGAATATCTCCAGTTCTGCCGGCAGGTACTTGTCTCCAAGATATTTGCTGCTGCCGTTCATCAAGTCATTGGCCATATAATTGGTCTTCCATAATTTGTATCCAGCATGGATACGGTTGTCGAGTATTCCTCTCAGGGCCTGGTACCTGTCGTTTCCGCACTGGCTGGCCGCGTCCGCGATTTCTTCTGCGGACAATGGTTTACCGACGCTGAGGTGGATATGCCCTTTTTTCTGACCTATTCCGGTAAGAATGCTGTGGAGGTCTTCGTTTTTCTTTTTCACGTAAGGTGCGTCGCGGCTGAGCAAAAGTTCCCGCGCTTTGCGGCTGTCACAGGGCTCATATTCATATGAAATGCTCATCGGCACAATATTAAGTTCCTTGAAATTCTCTTCAAAGTCACCGGTGCCGCTCTGGTCGAACATTTTCAGGAGACCTTGTTCGGTTTTGTCTATACCGTTCTTTGAACGGCCTTCTTTCTGAGCTTTCCAGA
>JAFWPT010000038.1 GCA_017509375.1 Bacteroidales bacterium
CCTGCAGCAGTTCGACTACTACATCACCGACACCCCTTCCTCCTACAGCTGGACAAAGGCCAGCACCTTCCGTACGGCTACCGTATCCGCCGATGACGTGACGTATTACAACGGTCTCGGCTTCCCCGTCCAGAGCTGGAACACCGGCAGCTGTGCAGGCTACGATATGGGAAAGCCATTCACGTATGACGCGCTTATGCGGGAGAACCGTGAATGGCTCCCCATGCCCTTCGAGCAGATGGGCGAGACAGAGGACGAGTGGGCCGGGTTCTACATACCGACGGAAGACAGGGTCCTCTCGTACTACCAGGCCAATTATAGCGTCGAACCGGACCCCGATGACGATCCTGTGCCCGTGCGCCCTTTCTCAGACAAAAGATACGAATTCAGCACGGCGGGAAGGCTTCTTTCCGAAACTCTCCCCGGAGAGCAGTATCATCTCCATCCTGTCACATATGACTACCTCGCCGGCGTGATTGACGGCAGGGCCGTATTGGGAGTTAAGACCACCGATGGCGACGGACGCGAGTCCATCGAGTGGAAGGACTATGAAGACAGGGTCGTCGCGGAGGACCGCCGGATAGGCAACAATACAGCAAGGACGCTGTACCGGTACGACTGGAGGGGCAACCTCACGCAGGTGGTAACTCCGGAAGGCAACTGCTACAGCTACACATACGACCAGTACTCGAGGGTCGCATCCAGGACCGTTTCGGGGAAGGCTGTGGAGACCTTCACCTATGATGCCATTGACCGTATCACTTCCAGCCAGGACGGAAACCAGAGGGCCGGAGGAGTGACAATCCGCTACTATTACGACAACATAGGGAACCTTACTTACAAGAAGGCGGAGAAGAACAACGTCCTGAGGACCCTGGAGGAGTACAGCTACAGTCTTTATTCCAGCCTTAAGACGTCGGAGAAGTTCTACTTGCTTACCGACGACGGCTGGGTGAGCAATACCGATTACCTCAGCCGCTCCTATTCTTACGACGACGAGGAAAGGGTAAACGGCGTGGTGGAGACCGACTCCGGCCAGAGTTACACCCTGACTTCGGACTATGATTACGACCTTCAGGGGAATTTAATACGAGCAGATGAGACCTGTGATCCGAGTTTCGGAACCTCCGTCGACATAAGGACGGAGAAGGTCTATGACTCAAGAAGCAAGATTCTCGGCGAGACCGTCGAGGTAGGGAACGTCACCAGGTCCGATGTGGCATACTCATATGACGAGCTGGGCCGGCTGGCCGTCAAGTATTACGGCACGGGGAGCGGACGGATATCGGAGTCGAGCGTCTATTCGATACAGGGATGGCCTTCGTACGTAGGCGGCAGCCTGCTGACCCAAAGCTACGGGTACGAGAGCGGCCCGAACCCCAGCTGGACCGGAAACATAAGCCGGTGGGGCTGGCATCATCTGGCGACGGCGGCGGAGAATACGACATACCCGTCAAAGAGCGAATCCTTCACTTATGATGCGCTCGACCGCCTCACGGGCAGTGCGATGACATCGGGCGGACAGAGTGCCGGCAACTGCTGGTCGGAGCGGAACATAAGTTACGACCTTGACGGCAACATCCTCCATCTGGACAGATATCAGGATGTGTCGGCCACGCCCAGTACGACCCTGAACTTCACTTACAGCGGCAATCACAGGAGCGGATGGACCTACGACAGCAACGGCAACATCACCGGCGACCCCCTCCGCGGTTTTGAAATCCGGTATAATCTTCTTAACTTGGCATGCGGAGTAAGGATACCGGGTCCCGGAGGCGGCACGGAGCTGTCCGAGACAAAATACTATGCCGACGGGACGAGGGCCGGAGTGGTTGACGCGAACAGCGGAGCCTGGCTTTCCAGGTACAGGGGTTCTTTGATATATTCGGGAGAGAACGGGGAGGAAGACTTAGAGGGGATACAGACTGCGGACGGTTACATAGACTGCAGTAACGGCATCAGCAATGCCCAGATGCAGTACTTCATAAGGGACCACCTCGGCAGCGTACGGGTAATTGCGACCGACAGGAACAACGTCATCAGCCGAACCGACTACCTGCCGTACGGCGTGAGGATGACCGGCAGCGGACTGACGGAGAGCGGCACGGACAGGAGCGCCTGGTTCGGCTTCAGCGGCAAGGAGAACGAGATGTGGAACGGGCAGGCCAGCACTCCGCACTGGCTCCGCGGCGAACGCTACCAGCACTTCGGTGCCCGCGCCTACGACCCCGCCACCTGCACCTTCATGCAAGTTGACCCCATGGCGGAGAAGTACTATGGCATCAGCCCCTACGCCTACTGCGCAGGGAATCCGCTGAATCTTTTGGACAAGTTAGGAGATAGTCCGTTAAAAGTTTTTAAGACGGTCTATCATATCGGCAAGAAAGCATATAAAGCCTACAGGAAAGCAGAGACGTTCCGATTAGGCGTTGCTGTGGCTGAAGAAGCGTATAGCATTGTAGATGACGTTAATACACTTACTGACGAAGATGCAACTACTTTCCAAAAGGGATTAGCCGTTTTCGATCTTGCAACCGGTTTTGGAGAAGAAGCAAAAGCCGGTATGAAGATGTTAGGCGTGTCTGAACGCGTATTTACCGGTACCTCTCGCGGAGCCTTGAAAAAAAGTATGCAAAAGCTGAATGGAGGAGTCGCTCCTGCTGGAAAACAAGCTCATCATATGCTTCCCTGGGAATTTAGAAACGATTTTGATAAAGCCGGAATAGACATTAATGACCCTCAATACGGGATGTGGCTTGATACGCACGAGCATCTTTCAAAGCACAAGGAGTACAACAAACAGTGGGCTGATTTTTTTCAAATAGCCGAAGATAATAACAAACAATTAACAGTTGATGATATTGTA
>JAFWPT010000299.1 GCA_017509375.1 Bacteroidales bacterium
GGCACAAAAATCTCCTGGTATTTTCTGGCCTTGACCCGGAACTTTTCCAGCAATCATACTGCCGTCTGTACCCTTTGCGATGATGTCTCCCTTGTTGTAGGAATCGTCGGTGCCCACGTAAACTCCAGCAGGGACTTTTTCCCAAGAGCTCCAGGGGTCGTTTAGATCGTAATCAAGATTGATTCCGATAATGTCGCTGATAGTGCAGGATACTGCCGAAAAAGCCAGCACTGCCACAGCCATGGTTTCGAGTACTTTTTTCATATTGTAGAGGAAGATTGGTTAGTTTCTGCAAATGTAATGAAAAAAAGTACATAAGCAAGTCATCTTCTGCTATTTGCGATTGCTATATAATACAGCAGCGTGGCCAGTGATCCGATAGCGGCGATAACATATGTGTATGCCGCCCATTTAAGCGCATCGGCAGCCATAGGTTTGGTATTGGCATCGAGCACTCCTTCGGAACTCAGCCAGCTCACGGCACGGCGGCTGGCATCTATTTCGACCGGAAGGGTAACGAAACTGAAGAAAGTAGTAAGTGCGAAAAGGGCTATGCCGGCATAAAGCAGCGCGGGAGTTAGGTTGATAAGAAGCACGCCCAGCAGTAATACCCATTGTACGGTATTGTTGGCAAAAGTAACCATTGGAACCATTGCAGAGCGAAGCCGCAGAGGGCCGTACCCCGTGGCATGCTGGATAGCATGGCCGGTTTCGTGGGCAGCTACTGCGCATGCGGCGACGCTTCTGCCCTGATATACCTCGCGACTGAGGTTTATCGTCCCGTCGGAGGGATTGTAATGGTCTGTAAGGCGGCCGTCGATACACACCACCTCAACATTGTGTATTCCGTTACGCTCCAACATCATACGTGCCACCTCAGCACCGCTGACCCCACCGGGAGAGGGAACGTCGGAGTATTTCTTGAATTTGCTCTGCAGAACACGCTGGATGATGAACGACAGCACCATCACGGCAATCAATATAATCCAGATAGACATAAGCGATTAATTTTCAATGTATGTAACTGCAAATAACATTCCTATAGCTGCCAATTGACAGGGTCAAGACCTTCAGAACGCAAAATTGCGTTTGCCTGAGAAAAATGCCGGCAGCCGAAGAAGGCTCCGCGCGCCAGGGGCGAAGGATGCGCGGCTTGAAGGATAAAGTGTCTGGATGCATCTATCAGAGGAGCCTTGGAACGGGCATAATTCCCCCAAAGCATAAACACTACGCCATCTCTTTTCTCTGATATACAAGAAATTACAGCATCTGTGAAGCTTTGCCAGCCAATACCTGCATGGGAGGTAGGCTCACCCGCCCTTACCGTCAGTACTGCATTGAGCAGCAGCACTCCCTGACGCGCCCATGGCTCGAGGTTAGGACGGCCAGACATTTTGACACCAAGGTCATCCTCAATTTCCTTGAATATGTTTTTCAGGGAAGGCGGGGCCGGCACATTATCCGGAACTGAAAAAGACAAGCCCATAGCCTGCCCATAGCCGTGATAAGGATCCTGCCCCAGGATAACTACTTTCACCTGCGGCAAAGGGCAGAGCTCGAAAGCCCGGAAAATCTGCCCTCCGGGAGGAAAGATACGCACACCGGCGGCTTTCTCGTCATGCAGGCGCTGCACAAGTTGAGCGAAATACGGTTTATCGAATTCGGCGGCAAGAGCCTCTTGCCAGCTCTGTTCTATTTTAACCTGGACCATACCACAAATATAAGCATAATAATTGCTATATTTGCGCGTTATGCACAAGACTGCACTTTTTCCCGGATCTTTCGATCCTTTTACAGCTGGTCATTTGAACATTCTGCACCGCGCTCTTACCATGTTCGATGACGTGATAGTAGCCGTCGGCGTCAACCAGGACAAGCGGGGCTTCTATTCCAACGAGCAGAAGAAAGCTATAATCAGCCAGGCCACAAGCGGATTGGACAATGTGAAAATAATTGAATACGATGGACTTACAGTGGATGTTTGCCGGGAACTCGGAATACGTCACATAGTCCGCGGCGTGCGCAATATGCTCGATTTCGAGAACGAACGTGCCATTGCTGATGCAAACCGCAGGCTGGCTCCCGAAATAGAGACCATAATAATCCCTACCGCCCAGGAATTCGCCCATATATCTTCCAGCGCGGTCCGGGATATTCTCCGCCACCATGGCGACACTTCTCTCTTCGTCCCTCAGGGGGTACACCTTCCCCCGGTAGAATGATTTACCGGGAATGAAAAAAATTGTCCTCCTCTTTTTCTGCCTGCTGTGCTTTGTGCCAGCAGCCTCCGCCTACTGCCCGCGTCCGCTGCAAGATAGTCCGGACAGCCTGCTGCTGGCAAAGCTGGATACCATGCTCAGCCGCTATACTGCCGCCATGGAAGCTGAAGGATTGGAAGTCAAAAAAGCCGAATGCGACTTCCTCATCAGTTCGGTCAGCGACTCCCTTACCACCCAGCACATAGCCTTATGGCTGTACGACCACTACAAGGACTCCCCCGTCATGGGCGAGGAAGCTGTTGCCATTCACATCTGGGACAACTGGTTCAAGCCTGGAACAGTACCCATGCGCAGTGAATTCGACCGCTTTGACGCAGAACTATTCGCCAGTTTCAACAGGGCTACCCTGCTGGGGATGAAAGCGCCCCAGGTAAGCCTCAAGAATCCTTGCGGACGCAGTATCGTTATCCCGCAGGACGGGAGCTACTCAATTCTGTTTTTTTACGATACCAGTTGCGCCAAGTGCAGGCTGGAAGCGCAGTTGTTGCCCCAAGTGCTGAAGAAAATCACATTCCCCACACGCTTCTACGCCGTTTACTGCGGACAAGACAAGAGGGCATGGAGAAAATTCCGCTGCAGCTTTAAGGTACGCAACAAGCATGTCGGCGTGATCCATGCATGGGATCCCGAATTCGAGTCGGATTACCTGAAGCTTTACGGAGTCATTTCTACGCCACGCTTGTATTTCACTGATACGGATACGGAAATATTGGGCAGACGTCTTGAAATTGAATCACTTGAAGAAATAATTTATTATATTTGCGATTACTATGGGCAAGCGCAAAAACAATAAGATTCAAGGGGTTGACCCTGCATACTTCGACAAACAGAGGGAGTCGCTTCGCCGGGTTCACCGCAAAGCAGTTCTTTTCAACGATCAGGAGCTGGCTGCAATTGACGAATATTGCCGCCGCTTCAAAGTGCGCTCACGCTCGGCTCTGATACGGCAGGCCGTCATGGAACGGGTGCTGAGGGGCCTGGAGGAGAATCATCCGACGTTGTTCTGACGAGTCAGAACAACGTCTTCGACTTCCATCCCCCGCCTTACGGCTGCCCCCACGGGGCACTCTTTTGCAGATTTCCCGGACCAGAATAAGAAATCTTGGTCCAGACAGCAAAAAAAGACGTGTCTCCCGGACAACTTGTGAGTTTTCCGGTCCCGCTTTCTTACAACTTTGTTTATCTTTGCCTTTGAAGGGACTAATTCCCTGGCTTAAATTATGAAAACTTTTGCCGCACTTGAGAGTTGCTGCTCTCTTTCGTTTGACCGGTCCGGTCCGTTTTTTCATCTATGGACTCCTGAGTGCCATCCCCTCATCTTTGCGAACGAATCCCAGTTCAAGGCCGGAATGAGTATTCTTGCCATAGCCTCCAAACTGGTTCCCCAAGTGAGGATTCTCACATTTCAGTTAATGACCAACCACATCCACCTCACAATCGCAGGATTTGAAGATGACATTCGCAATTTGTTTTACCTGTTCAGGAGATATCTCACCAATTATTTCAAGGCCAACGGGTTAGTTGTAGACCTTTTGAACTTTGTACCACAGATCCGCGCCATTGAGTCCATTCAAGATTTACGCAACGTGATAACGTACAACAATCGAAACGGCTACGTCGTGAGTCCGGATTACACGCCCTTCACATATCCATGGGGCGCGAATGCCTATTATTATAATACTATAGCAAAAGAGAGATTTCTCGAGTCACGCGAAAAACTACATAGAAGGGAAAGGAGAGAGCTTATCCGCACTCACGATTCTGACGGGCTGGAGCCAATCGTGACAGTGAACGGGTTTGCCTGCCCCATGTCATTTTGCCACATCCCATTGGGTGAAAGCATATTCAGATGCGCCTCTCATTATTTCAGGGAGGTATCCCGCAACATGGAATCTCAAAAGGAAATAGCCGCAGAGATTGGCGAAAGGATATTCTATACCTACGATGAGTTGTTCAGTATAGTTTTGACTCTCAGCAAACAGAAATACGGGCAGTTAAAGCCGTCGCTACTCCCTGTCTCTGCCAAAAAGGATCTTGCAATCTTGCTGCATAATGATTATAACGCAGGCAACAGACAAATCCAGCGAATGATCAAATTGGACATATCCGTAGTAAATGCGCTATTCCCCGAAAGATTCTGAGAATCATTTCGTCTCATTCGGCTCCCTCTCAGGACCATTAAAAGCAATCCCGGTCCGGAAGGAGGTGAATCACCTGCTTTCCGGACCGGAAAATACTCTTTTGGTCCCGGGGAGGAATCAGAAGATAAAATCGATCACATCATCGATTGTCTTGACGTAGTGGAAGGTCAGGCCATGGACATAAATCTCCTTGATGTCCTCCACATCCTTACGGTTATCCTCCGAAATCACTATCGTATGCACACCTGCACGCTTAGCCGCAAGAATCTTCTCTTTGATACCGCCAACCGGAAGCACACGGCCGCGCAAAGTCATCTCGCCGGTCATGGCAATTCCTTTGCGGACAGCTTTTCCGCGCAGGGCGGAAACCATTGAACTTACCATCGTAATACCTGCAGAAGGGCCGTCTTTCGGGGTCGCACCTTCCGGGACGTGCACGTGGATATCCTTCTCAGAAAAAGACTTGGAATCCATGTTGGCCATATACGGATGCGCCTTTATATACTGATAAGCGATGGTAGCGGACTCCTTCATCACGTCTCCCAGATTGCCCGTCATGGTCATTACGCCCTTGCCGTTGCTCACGGAACTCTCCACGAAGAGAATCTCTCCGCCCATCTGGGTCCAGGCAAGACCGGTAACCACACCGGGAGCTTCGTTGCCCTTCTGTAGATCATGGAAATTGGTCGGCAAACCCAGGTACTCTTTCAGGTGCTCCGGCTTTATGGTCGCTGGATACTCCTCGCCCAGAGCAATCTTCTTCGCCGTCACACGGGCTATCTTGGCAATCTGTTTCTCCAGGCCACGGACGCCACTCTCATGGGTATATTTGTCAATGATTTCCTTAATGCCTGCAGCGCTGATTTTGAGCGTCTTGCTGTCTATGCCGTGCTCCCGCAGCTGCTTGGGCAGCAAGAAACGCCTGGCAATTTCCGCCTTCTCCTCAGCCAGATATCCGGAAACATTAATAAGCTCCATACGGTCCAGCAAGGCAGGTTGCACAGGTGACAAACTGTTGGCTGTCGTAATGAACATCACATTGCTCAAATCGTAGTCCAGGTCCAGATAGTTATCATGGAAAGTGGAATTCTGCTCAGGGTCGAGAGCCTCCAGCAGAGCGGAAGACGGGTCGCCCTTGAAGTCAGAGCCAAGTTTGTCTATTTCATCCAGCACAATTACCGGATTGGAAGTGCCGGCACGGGCAATACCGTTCAAGATACGGCCCGGAAGTGCCCCTACATAGGTTTTACGGTGCCCCCTTATTTCCGCCTCATCGTGCATTCCGCCAAGGGAGATTCTCACGTATTTGCGCCCCAGCGAACGGGCTATGGACTTGCCAAGGGAGGTCTTTCCAACTCCCGGAGGCCCGTACAGGCAAAGAATGGGAGATTTCATATTGCCTTTCAGCTTCAGCACTGCCAGGTACTCGATGATACGGTCCTTCACCGTATCCAGGCCATAATGGTCCTCGTCCAGCACCTCCTGGGCATGCTTCAGGTCCAGGTTATCCTCGCTCATCTCCCCCCAGGGCAGCTGGAGCATGAACTCCAGGTAATTGTACTGCACGCTGTAATCAGGAGAATTGGGATTGTATTTCTCCAGCTTAGCCAACTCTTTTTCGAAAGCTTTTGCAATTTCCTCCGGCCACTTCTTACCGGCAGCCCTCTCCCGGAACTTGTCAAAATCTTCCTGCTCATCCATGCCAAGTTCCTCCTGGATGGTGCGAAGCTGGCTGTTAAGGTAAAATTCGCGCTGCTGCTGGTCAATTTCGCTTTTGACCTTTGCATTGATATCCTGCTTCAGCTTCATCAACTGCAGTTGAACGTCCAGTATAGAAAGAAGCTTCATCGCTCGCATCTTGATGTCGTCGAAAGAAAGCAACTCCATCTTGTCCTTGAAATTCTCCACCTCCACGGTGGTAGCAGTGAAATTCACCATGAATTCGAAATTATCCACTGCCTTTATCGCGCCTATAGACTCACGGGAAGACATATTGGAAGCACGCAGAACCTGGATAGCCTTGTCTTTCAAAGCTTCGGAAAGAGCTTTTACATCGGTGCTGTTGTTGTCCGCGCCACGGTCCCGGCGATAGAGCACACGAGCCGTGATATACGGGTCTACGTTTACGATTACATCTATTTCAATGCGCCGGAAAGCCTGCAGTATAGCCGTAATAGTGCCATCGGGCATTTCCAGAGTCTTGAGTATCTTGCACACAGTGCCATACTGATACAGGTCCTCAGCACCGGGATCCTCCACGGAAACCTCCATCTGCGGCACGGCTCCTATGAACAAATCGTGCTCTTCGGCATGCTGGATCAGCCTCACCGACTTTTCCCTGCCTATTGTTACAGGATAAACCGTCCCGGGGAACAATGCCGTACCCCTGAGGGCCAGGATAGGGAGGACGTCAGGAAGTTCATTTTCATTCAGCCTGAAGGGTACTTCGCCCTGCACGACCGGAATAATATTGATATCTTGCTTCATAATTCTTCTGCCAAAATGTCAGTAAAAGGGGACAATTCTCCCCCGGGGACTAATTGGTCAATCTCCGTGCCAAAGAAAAGCGCAAAAATATTTTGATTGTTGGAAATTTAACTCTATTTTTGCGTTCCCAATTGATTGTAGGGAAGATAACAACCAAATTAATACTTAATTATGACAAAGGCAGAAATCGTCAGTGAAGTTGCAAAAGCAACCGGCATTGAAAAAGTAACAGTTCAGACCGTTTTTGAAGCAGCAATGGAGTCCATCAAGGAGTCTATCGTCAAGGGGGAATCCGGATCCTCTTCCTCCCGGGAACGGAAAAGATCGGTGTCGGCGTCCCCTCGGTGGTGGATGTCAAGAAAGGTATCGTTTACGACACCCAGAACATCCCTTCGTGGGTGGAAGTCCCCC
>JAFWPT010000300.1 GCA_017509375.1 Bacteroidales bacterium
ATCAGTGAGCGAAGATACACCAGACTCAAAGAAGCCGGCGATACCTCCGAACCAGCACTCGGCATTGCGTGATGCCGTAATGGCCCCGTAGTTATGGCAGTCGGAAATGGTCGAGCCGCGAACGGAACCGAAGCAGCCGCCGAGATATGTCTTGGAGGTACCGCTGTCGGTAAATGTAATCGCTCCGTAGTTCTTGGAACCGGAAACAGATGAACCGCCGCCCAGGTCGCCGCAAAGGCCGCCGACGAAATTGGTGACGTTGTTACCGACCGTAATGGCTCCGTGGTTCTCGACGCCGGATGCCGTCAAGGCTCCGTCGCATTGTCCAACAATGCCGCCCATGCGCGTCTGGCTGTCAGACCATGAGGAGGCGTTGGAAACGGCACCGTAGTTCTTGCTGTCATTTATGATGACACCGAGTGCCGAATCCGGGACCACTCCGACCAGTCCTCCTACAAAAGCCCTGGAAGTGGAAGACGAAGGGACTTCCACCTTGGCGTAGTTGACAACGTTCATGATCTTTCCGTTACCGGTAAGGCGACTCACAAGTCCTACATATTCAATTGCGCCGGAACTGCCGGTATGGGTAATGCGAGATGTCCCATCCCATGAAGTGCCGTCCGAAGAACCGATGACGATGTTCTTCAAAGATCCGGAAAGGGTGTAGATGAAACTTGACTGCGAAGCGCTCTCCACCACAAAATTGTAAATCCTGTGGCCCTGGCCGTCGAAGACGCCATTGAACTCCACGGTGCCGAATGTCCAGGGATCGGACTGGCAGTCGATATCGGCCTCAAGGAAGACAGGCATGTGGTCGTCCGTACCCATGGCCGCGCCCCAAGCATAAAGCTGTGCTTTGGTGAAGATGTGCCGGCTGGTTGAGAATGTACTGTTGTAAGCTCCGATGGTGCTGCCCTGTTTGCGGATGACTGTCACGGCCTTGGACGCAGTTTTTTCGTGCGTGAGGCCGGAGGACTCGACAAAGGCTACGGTAAAGACCTCTGCGGCAGTCGTGCCGGGCAGCACGGCTGCATAGTAAGTGCCATTGGCAAATGTGCCGTCGGCGCTGGAGAGAATGATACTGCACTCGCCGGAAGAAACGGAAGACACAACGCCGTCGGTTCCGACGGTTGCGGTCCCCGCCAGGTTGTTACCCCGGAGAATGACCTTCTCGATGCCCGAAGTGTTGACTTCGAACTTGAGGAGTCCGCAGACCTGTTTGAACTCAATGGCGTGGTCATTGGCCTTGCCGACGGAAACGAGTGCGGCAGGATCTACCGACGCGGAACTGCTGACTGTCTGCTCTGCGGGTACCGTCACGGTAAGGCTGGAGCCGGAAAGGGATCCGGCTGCAGAATACGGATATACTGCATAAAGATCGGTATATCCTTCGGTGACCTCTCCCGAGAACTTCGCAGTCGCGCCCGTATTTGTACCGGCGTCAATGCTGAACTGGTTCTTGGCAGTGCCGTCGAATACGGCGATCAGGTCGTCGTCCGACCATCGTACGTTCTGGGCCTGGGAGAAGTCGAGGGTAACCTTAGACGAGCCGGCCTCTGATTCCTCTTTTGCGGTTAAGGAAATCTTGATTCTGGGTCCGGAGACATTCTCCGGCATGTCGGTGCCGTTTTCCTTTTCACAGGAAAAAACTGCGACAGCCAACAATGACAATAATGCTATTCTGTATGTTTTCATAATTATTCTGAGTAAGTCTCCTGATCCACGACCGTGACTGTGATCGCTGCGTCAGACCAGCCGCTGAACCAATACTTTTCAAGAGAGCCGGTCTCGGGGAATGAATAGGTTTTCTTGCCCTGCGTGTATTTGGCGCTCGCCTGGGCCGCGTCTGTAACCTCGACACCGTCGCCGACCTCTACTCCATCTCCAAAAATGGCGTTTTTGTTTCCGTCACCTACGACGGCACCGTTCCACGATCCGCCTATCACATTGCCGAAGTTGGCGCAATAAGTAATGTTCCAACGGGTATATCCGCATATGCCGCCCACAAGAGTATTTGTCTTCTTAACGGCGTAAATCTCGCCGAAATTCTTACAGCCGGTGAGTTCGGGATAAGAGTCCGCATTCGAACCGCCGCCGATTACGCCTCCCAGATACTGGTTGTTGAATTCGCGGGCGGAAGATATCCTTCCGAGGTTGATGCAATTGGAGACCTTTTGATGACGGCTCTCTGTCCTGGTATGGTAAGAGCCGAGAATGCCTCCGAAAGAGAAGACGGCAGCACCGGCATCGGATCCGGGATTCGGACAGCCGATATCGGCATAGTTCTTACAGCCGTCAATGACGGTGGCGGTATATGCATTGCCTACGATTCCGCCGAAGCGCACGGAGGCTCCTTTTTTAAGTGCACCGTAAATCGAAACGTTTCCGCGGTTGATGCAGCTCTGATATACCTGGGTACATCCAGTATCTTCCGGATCAGTGCCTCCGATAATGCCGCCGACACGGAGTTCACGGCTCATACCTGTCCCGTCATCCGGTACCGTGCTGGAGATCTCACCCGTATTCTCACAGGTAGAAACCGTTATGGTAGCGGAATAAAGGTAGTTGTCGAAGAGACCTGCTATGCCGCCGAAATCGGACGCGCAGCCCTGGTTCGTAATGGACGCCTCGTTCTTGCACTCATCAATGGTGACAGCAAACGGGCCTTCTCCCTTGTACTGGCAACCGCCCGTTATACCGCCCATGATGGCGCGTTTCGTTACTGAAGCGGCCACGGTGAGGTCCGCTCCGACGTGATTCGTGCACTCCGTCAACGCAGACTCTCCGGCCTCCATGAAGCCGGCTATACCGCCGAACCAGTGTTCGGCACCACGTGTGGCGGTAATTGGAGCATAGTTGTGACAGTCATACAGGGCAGACCCGCGGATTGAACCGAAACAGCCTCCAAGATATGTCTTCTGGGTGCCTGAATCCGTAAACGTGATGGTTCCATAGTTGCTCGCCGTGGTAATGTCGGAATCCGAGCCGATGTCTCCGCACAGGCCGCCCACGAAGTTGGTCACGCTGTTGTTGACAGTAAGGGTCCCGTGGTTTTCAATATTGAAAGCAGAAAGGGTTCCGCTTCCCTGTCCGAGGATACCGCCCATTCTGGTCTGGCCGCCGTCCCAGGTGGAGTTGTTGGTGATGGAGCCGTAGTTAATGCAGTTCGTAATGGAAACGGCTTCCGAGCCGGGGATAAGACCGACCAGTCCGCCTACATAGGCGCGGGTATAAGTCTTGGCGACAACGACGGAGGCATAATTGATGACATTCTCCATATTGCCGTTTCCTGCCATGCGGCCCACAAGGCCGACATAGTGTGTATCGGCATCGACTTCGGACATTCCGTTATGCGTTATGCAGGAGGTGTTGTCCCAGCTCGAACCATCGGAAGAACCGATAATCACGTCCTTCAGGGTGCCGATGAGCCTGGAGATGAATCCGGTGTCGCCGTCGTAAGTGACGACCAGGTTGTAGATTTTGTGGTCCTGGCCCTCAAAGACGCCGTCGAAAGTGGCTCCGGTGCCCACCCAGGGGTCAGAAGCGCAGTCGATGTCGGCGTCCAGATAAACCGTAACGTTGCTTTCCTTTCCCATCGCTTCGCCCCATGCGAATAATTCGTCCTTGTTGGTGATATGACGCACGAAAACGGCTTCGCTGTCTACGTCACCGGCGCTTACGACCTGCTTGCGGGCGATGGAAACGGCCGATGAAGCGGATTTCTGCCAGGTCAGGCCGCCGCCGCCGACAAGCTGCAGGGAGAAAGATCCGGCTGCAGTTGTACCGGGAAGCACGGCTGCGTAATATGTTCCGGCGGGGAAGATTGCGCCGCCCTCGTAGCTGAGCTCGATGCTGCCGACTCCGTCGGTAACGGTAGAAACGCTTCCGTCAGCGGCCACTGTTGCAGTGCCGGCCAGGTTGTTGCCGCTGAGAATGACCTTACGGATACCGCCGCCGCTGATAACTATCTTGACGAGACCGCATACCTGTCTGAACTCGATCTGGCCGCCATTGGCCTTGCCGACGCTCACGATGGCCGTAGTATCGACAATTGCGCCCTGGCTTATCGTCTGTGCGGAGGGAATGGTCACGGACAGGCTGGAGCCGGAGAGGGAATTGGCGGCAGCATAAGGATAAACGGCGTAAAGGTCGGAACCGGCAGCTTTGCCGATAAACGTTGCCGAAGTACCTGTGTTGGAGCCTTCCTGGATTGCAAACTGATTCTTATCCGAGCCGTCGAAGACAGCAATCAGGTCTTCGTCGGACCAGCGGACTATGAGGTCCGCATCCATGTTTACTTTGGAGCCGGTCTCATTGACCGCGACCAGCGAGATTTCAGCCTTTTCGGCTTCGAAGGAAGTAATGTCAACTTGTGCTTCCTTTTCGCAGGAAACCGGGCAAACCAATGCTGCAACGGCAGCGAGTGCGATTAATCTGTTCTTTTTCATAACTGCTCTCATTTAAGGTTTACCAGACAATGAGGTTTCCATCGTCCTCAAAGCTCTCCAGGGAAGAAGATTCGTTGAGGTCCGTACTCTCAGTCAATAGTGCGGCGCGGATTTCCATGAAATCCATGCTCACCTCGGGATAGACATATCGGTCTTTTTTCATTGTGGTTGTTGATTATGTTGTTATTTGTCGTATGTTGCTTTCAGTTTGCTATATACAGTCTCATCTATGCGGATTATGCAGCCGTGGCGGCAGTTGTCAGCAGTGGGCGGAACCATGTCGCTCACCTTTTCCCAGGCCGTTCCCTTCGTAATCGACGACGATTTGTACAACTCGTAACGGTGTATCGTATAGTCTTCTACATACAGGTACCACTCGGTGCCGTCCGGAGACTGTACCATGGTAGGAGCTTCGCGCCATGCCGGGGTAAGGCTTACGCCGGGATTGGACCAGGGGCCGGTGGGCGAGCTGGCCACGGCAATCCTGACGGTCTTGCCTGTGGACGAGTGCTCCGGCCAGCGTTCATCCTTGATGACGGCGTAGTACTTTCCGTCGTAATAATGCAGGGATGCGTCTATCTGGGCCATACTCTCATCCTGGCCGCTGAAGGAGAACAGTTTCTGCGCCGGCGTGAACGTTGCGAAATCCTTCGTGGTTATGTAGAATGTGCGCATCGATTCCCACCAGGCGTTGCCAGAAAGCTCCTTTTCGCCTGCATGCCAGGTGATGAAGAACTGCCCCGAAGCGTTGTCGAAGAATATCTTCATAGCCCCGTAGGAATTGGTGTCGTTCTCATAACCGGCAGGCAGTTCCATTATGGCGGGCGGAAGGTCTGTGTGCTTCCAGGTTATCATGTCATCTGACCACCATACAATGGGGAAATGTGGCTTCGCACCTGTGGAAGTGCCTATCATCCAGAACGTTCCGTTGGCATCCCGGGTTATGTACGGGAATCCGTAATACATGGACAGCGGTGATTCGCCGCGCTTAAGCTCCGTCCATTTGATGCCGTCGCGGGAAATGGCATAGAAGAGACGGTAATAATTGCTGCCCGTACCGGTGTGGGCGAACAGGTATCCGCCCTGTCCGTCAGCCGGTACAACCGTTCCCGGATTGTCTCCTCCGGGGTTGCCACTATCAGACGGCTTGTCCTTGCCGCAGGCAGAAAAGCCCAGGGCAAGGGACAGGAGCACGACCAGAGAGGTGGTTATGTGATGCAGCTTTCTTATCATCTAAATGGCGGGTTCGCCGTCAATCGTAATTAGTTTCCTTATGTATAGTTCGCAGATTTCTATGCAGTTCTGGGCCGCACGGTACGACGCAGTCGGATGCAGCTTGAGGTATCGTCCTTTGGCAGCCGCAGTGTTCATACTTTCTGCGGGAGTCGTGTTCCACACGGTAGGAAGGCCTTCTGCGGTGGTGCCCTTTGGGATGTCGTTCCATTGCATGAACAGGCGCCATTCGTTTCCGGCATTGGCCGTGTTGTAATTGGCGATGGCCGCGCGATATTTTGCCACATCGACACCCTTGTACTGGGCTGCGGTCTCCAGCGTGAACTGGTCTTCCGTGTAGAACTCGATTCCCTTGAGGTCGAGGTTGCCGACGTTGCCGGCCAGCTTGGACAGACCTATGCTGTGGATGTTGACGGTCTCGCCGAGGTCTATGACTACGACTACATTGGTATATTTACGTACGCCGTCGCAGCAGGGGTAAGGAACTTCAATGGTCGTTCCGGCGAGTCGCCCTGATGTATAGGTGCAGGTACCGGGATACGTTCCCTCAACAGGGTAGCGGAAGTCGTCCACGTCGGTGCCGATCTTGGTCTGCTGGTTGACGTTCCAGTAGGAGCAGAAATTGGTCTCCGGATCGCGGCTGAACATGTTGCATGCCCAGTAACGGGAGTTTCGGTCCTCCGAATTGCAGAACACTATCTTCCACTTGCCCGGATCGACTTCTGCGTACGCGAATTTAGGATTTCTAATTATGAAGTATTTGACGGCATCCGACAGTTCGAACAGGGCGGAAGATGCGCTCACGAGGCGCACTGGCAGCAGGTATTCCTCGTCCGAAGTAAGGCCGGTACGGGAAAGCTTCAGCATGGCGCTGCCCTGCAGTTCTCCTGCTGCGAATGCCATGTCGCCGATGGTGTAGGATTCCGGCGGCAGAAGGGAATAGGATGTGCCGTGTGCGGCGTTGTATTCGGCCACGGCATCCTCCCCGAGAGCCTCCAGCTTGCCGGTGAAGGCCGATTTGTTGATCTCGGTCCTGGTGATTTCCAGCCCGACGGGGTAGTCGAGGGTCCTGTAGTCGATGGTGACCGCCTGGTCCTTGCCGTCTGCCCATCCGATCAACGGAGATACAAGCGTGCAGCTGAGCAGGACCTGGTTGTTGTCCTTGTTGACGGAAGCCCCGTCACCGACGAGCAGAATAGGAAGTATCCAGGTTTTCCCTGGGTTGTCCTTCATTGCCTGCGCCATCTCGCCGGGATACAGTTCCACATCGAGGACACAGTAGGGTGACTCTTCCGTGAGGGATACGGACTTCGGAAGCTTGTACGACCCGTCAGGAATGATACTGACGGCACCTTCGGTGTATCCATACTGAGTTATGGCATCGGCAAGGGGCATCACTTCAAGCCTGCAGGCAGCATCCATTTCGGGGTGTGCGCCACCCTTGACCACGTGCAGCTGTTCCGTTACGGCATCCTGGGCCGTATTCATAACCACGTCCCTGGTTTCGGCGTCCTTGAGATAGAGGACCTTGAAGTACTCTTCCGGGAAAATCTCGAGCTGGTCGTCCCGGTCGCAGGCGACTGCCAGCAACAGGGGAAGAATCAGTAATAAGTATATACTCTTTCTCATATCCGATTAATAAAGAGGGGCCTGGACCATTTGTGGATTGGAATAGACCTCGTCGTTGGGGATGGGCATAAGGTACTGGCGCTCATGCCACTGGATGGGCTGAGGGATGAGCACCGGGGTGTTGAATTCCTCGAAGGACGGGCCGGTGCGGACTGCATCGAGTCCCCAGAAATTCTGCCTGCCCATCTGCTCCTTTCCGTGGAGGTAACGGCGGATGTCGAAGTAGCGGTGGTCTTCCATGTAGAGTTCGACGAAGCGCTCTTCCAGCACGGCGTCCAAAAGAGTCTTTTTTGCCGCGGCAAGTTTTGCCGTAGTCCATTCGGGAACTCCGGCGCGCCTGCGGATCTCGTTCAGGGCATCCAGGCCTTCCGCCTCGTTGTTTGTCCAGGCGTCACATTCGGCCAGGATCAGATAGAGCTCTGCGAGACGCAGGAGGGCGTGGGGGTAGTAGCAGTCGGTGTAATTGCTCTTGTTGGAGACGCCGGTATAGTAAAGGTTGGGATGTACGTACTTGATGTTCAGGAAACCAGTGATGCAGTAGTTGCGGGTGCCCCATTTGGCGGCGTTGTAACCGCCCTGCTGGGGATCGCGCATGTGGCAGATGACGGGCTGGCGGTTTGCCAGGACAGGGGAGTACTCACTTCCGTCGAAAGCGATCCAGGCGTAGAAACGGGGCTCGCGCCCTACATTCAGCTTGATAATGTCGTGCTCTGGCATTTCTGCAGAGGTGTACCATTCGGATTCGGGCGTGAAATCGGGATCGTCCGTAGGTATGACGCCCTTTTCCGTGAAGAAGTGCTGAACCGTATAAAGGGTAGGGGAGAGTCCGCCCCAGGCGCCGTAGCCGTTGGGCTGGACGTCAGTGTTGAGGATGTAATGGGGCATGGATGCCATACGGAACTGCCTGTCCACCTGCGGAACTCCCCAGATGGTTTCCTTGTTGCCTTCCGCGGGGTTGGTGGTCATCATGTAGCGAAGCATCATGACCAATGTGCGGAACTGGACGTCTTCATCACTTTCACCCTTGCCGGGAACTGCCGGGAGAGGGATGTTCTGGTTGGTGCGGAGAATCTCGGACGCTTCGGTGCTGAACAGGGAATAGCCTGCGCTCGTCGCTGCGGTCAGCGCCTCCTGTGCAGCTGTGCGTGCCCTTATCCATTTCTCCTGGGAGAAGGTGGAGCTCACCAGCTCCTGGCCGTATCCGGGAGTCTCATAGTTGATGTTCTTCCAGGACTTGTCGGGGAAACTTCCGTTCCACATCGGGGAAGCCGCGAGCAGCAGCACCCTGGCCTTGAGAGCCTTGCAGGCTATCGAAGTAGCCCTGCCGCAGTAGTCAGGACCCGGATCGACGGGAGGAAGGGCCTGCGCCGCTTCGTCGAGCAGGTTGACTATATAGTCCACGCAGTAATCGAAGTGGGACCTTCCGGGAATTTCTTCCTTGGAGATATTTGTAGAAAGGAGTTTGTCGGAAATCGGGCATGGGCCGAAAATCGCCAGGGCCTTGTAGTGGTAGTATGCCTTGAGGTACTGGGCCTCGGCGATATACTGCTGGCGGAGCTCCGGGTCGATGTCGGCCTTGGTCTCTTCCATGTTCTTAAGGAAGAGGTTGCAGTATCCGATGGCGTTGTACAGGTTGGTCCAGGGGTAGCGGTTGGTCTGCAGATCATCGGCAGTGATATACTCGGGAGTGAGCATATTGTACCTGACCAGTGAGCACATGTGTCCCCATTCCTGAGGCTCGACGCATTCGTCTGTCCCTCCGCCGTCAAGGCTGGTGAAATCGGGGAATATCCTTATTTCCTCAAGAAGGAAGCCGTAGCAACCGTACAGGTGGTTCAGGGCGGTGGCATTGTCCGTAATCAGGTCGTCGAGGTCTGCCTGCTCCGGCGGGATGACGGACAGGTAGTCGCAGGAGAGGACTGTACAGGTGAGTGCGAGTGCAAGTAATATCTTTTTCATACGTCGTCAGAATTTGAACTGTACACCGAGGTTGAACGTCCTGGAAAGCGGATAGGAATAGTAGCTGAGTTCCGGATCCCAGTATTTGAAAGGAGACCATACGGCTATGTTGTCGCCGTTGATGTACACCCTGCCGAAGGGGAAGGACCAGCCGAACTCCAGAGTCTTGAAACGCAGGAAGTCAGCTTTGCGCATCCAGAAACTGGAAGGCTGGCGGTTGTTGTAGATGTTGCTCTTGAGAAGGCCCAGGCGCGGGTAGGTGGCGTTGGAATTGTCCGCACCCTCGCGCCAGTAACCATCTGCGATCCACTGCATGAGGTTGTGGTCGTTGGAGTCGTCGGCTATGAAGGGCTCGAAGCCGGAGAGCATTATGTTGCGTTTGGCGGAGCCGTTGAAATACACGCTGAAGTCGAACTTCTTCCAGTTGATGCTGGCGCCGATACCGTACTGGATTCTTGGCATGGTGCCGTAAGGGGAAAGCATCACCCGGTCGGCGGTGGTGATCTTGCCGTCGCCGTTGACGTCGCGGTACTTGATGTCGCCTACCATGACGGAGGAGCCGAAGCTGGACTGGTCGGCGCTGTTGGCAATCTCTTCCTCGCTCTGGAACAGACCCTCGGCGATATAGCCCGTCATGCGGCTGAGAGGCTTGCCGGTTTCGGTTTGCCAGACGTAGGGATAATCTGGCTCGTCAACATATACGTACTTGTTCTTGGCGTAGGTATAGTTGAAACGGAGGTCGACGAGGAGGTCCCTGCTGAGCTGTTTCTTCCACTTGACGCTCAGCTCGATACCGGTGTTGTCCACCTTACCGATGTTACTCCAGGGGACAGAAGAAGCATAGCCGAGGCTCTTGGGGAAGGAGGCCCTCTTCATGAGGATGCGCTCGCGCTGGTTGTAGTACCAGTCGAAGGTGACGTTGAGCTGTTCGAACATTTCCATATCGACGCCGAGGTCGAGTTCCTTCGCCCTCTCCCAGTGTGCGTCCTGCACTGCGTAGGATGTGACCGAGGGGCCTGTGCGCGCCGTATTTCCGGTATAACCGGTACGGTAGGTCATGCCGCCGCTCATGCTGACGGAATTCTGATACAGGAAGTGTGATGCACCTGCGGAGGTACCAGTCTCGTCGCTTCCCACGAGGCCGTAGGAGCCACGGAGCTTAAGGTAGTCGATGACGGGGCGGATGGGCTTCCAGAAAGGCTCGCTGGAGGGAACCCATCCCAGCGAAATAGCAGGGAAGAGTTCGAAGCGCTCGCCTTCCGCAAGCCTCTCGGTGCCGTTGTAACCGAAGTTCAGCTCCACCAGGTAGCGGTTGTACCAGTCGTAAGTGAAGCGGCCGGAGAAGCCTTGGTTGCGGTTCGGCAGCACGCCGCTGCGGTACTGGCGCATCATGTACATCAGCATCGCGGTCACGTTGTGGTGGCCGAACGAACGGTCGTAGTTGATGCGTCCGTCAAGGTAGAACGTATTGTTCGTCGAGGTGGAAATGCCCGACTGGCTGACGTATTCGGTACCTACCTGCAGCTCGTTGAGGCGGAAGTCCACCGGATTCTCAGGATCGTAACTGCCGGGGAAAACGTTATACAGGTATGGGCTCAGTGAACGGGTGTACCAGGTGGACGCGTAGTTGTTGAAGTTGACCAGGGCGTTCACCGACAGGCCTTCCGTGATGAAGTCCAGTTTCTGGTTGAGCGTGACGGAGATGTTGAGCTTGTTGGTGTTGGTTTCCTGGAAAGTGTTGAGCATATTGGCGTACGGGTTGGTGTAGAACCGGCCCGCGCTCATTATCTGGGAACCGAAGAGGAGGTGGTTGTAGCCTTCCCGCTCCGGGAAAATGGCGGGGAAGGACACCGGCGTATTGTTGTAGATGGCCTGGAAGATGGAGTTCGCCGAGGTCGAAGGGCTCGTCTGGCTGATGATCTGGGCGTTCATCTTCAGAGTCATCTTGGTAGAAGGCGATATCTGGTAGCCGATGTTGTTCTGGAAGGTGTAGAGCCAGCGGTTGTAGTTGTTGTCGAACGAATAGTTCTGCGGAACGTCGAGTATACCGCCGTCGTGGTTCATCTGCAGGCTCATGTAGTAGGTTACGCGGGAACCGCCTCCGGAGATGTTCACGTTGCCCCTCTGGCTGAGGGAGTACTTGCGGAACATCAGGTCGTACCAGTCCACGTCCGGCCAGATGGAAGGATTGACGCCGTTGCGGGTGTTCTCAATGTCGGTCTGGCTGTAGCGGACCTCGGCTTTCGGGTTGCGGGCCAGCTGGGCGTTGTTGTAGGCCTCCATGTAAGTGGCGCCGTCGGCATATTCCACAATGTTGACGGGCTGCAGGACGGAGGTCTCCACGGTGACGTTAATCCTCGCCTTGGTGTTCTCCGTACCCGTTTTGGTGGTGACTATCATGACGCCGTTGGCGCCGCGGGCACCGTAGATTGCGGTTGCGGATGCGTCCTTAAGTATCGAGAAGGATTCGATTGATTCGGCCGGGATATTGTTGAGGTCGGAAGTGGTGATCTCGACGCCGTCCAGCAGGATTAGGGGCGTGGTGCGGCCGCCGAAGGTGGAGATGCCTCGGATGTAGAAGTCCGAGGTGCTGCCGGGCTGTCCGCTGGATGTCACGGAAATGACGCCGGCGAGCTTACCTGCCAGGTTGTTGGTGAGCGAGGAGGTAGGGGATACGAGCGTTCCGCCGTCGATTGCCGCGATTGCTCCGGTAACGGAAACGCGGCGCTGCGTACCTGCACCCACGACCACGACCTCGCTGAGGACTTCGTTGTCGGGTTCAAGCCGTGCCTCCACGACGCCTTGGTCGGTGATGAACACCGGGAGATCCTTGTATCCGAGGGCGCTGATGATGATTTCGGCGCTCTCTCCGGTGATGTCGATGGTGAAGTTGCCGTCGATATCCGTCACCGTGCCCGTACGCGTACCCTTTATCTGTATGCCTGCGCCTATGATGGGCAGATTGTCGGTGGCATCGACCACGGTACCGGTGACCGTTCGCTTAAGCTGCGCCTTTTTGCCCTGCGCGGCGTTGCCGGAAGCCTGGCCGCTGTGCTTAAGGTAGATTTGCTTGCCGGATATCGACCATTCTTCCTGGGTGCCGCCGAAAAGCTTTGTGAGCACCTGCTCCACGGTTTCCTTGTCGGCACCGACGGTCGCCTTGCGGGACAGGTCGATGGTGTTGGTCTGGTAGAAGAACGAATAACCGCTCTGCTGCTCGATGAGGCGTATCGTTTCTCCGACGGTGCGGGATTCGGCAGGGAAACTGAGCCTGGGAGCCTCCTGTGCGCGGACGACGCACCACATGGAGAGGAGCGAACACAGTATAAGTAAGAGTCTCTTATGCATATCGGACTATTCGTTGGAAAGTGTTACGTACCATACGCCGTCCTGCCTGCGGCTCTTGATGGAGAAGATGCCGGACAGCTCGGACAGCATGTCGGAAAGGGTGGAACGGAGGTTCAGGGTTCCTGTGCATGCGATGCCGGCCAAGCGGGAATCGCATTCGACCTTTTCGCCGTAGTAGCGGCTCATGTAGTTCAGGATGTCTTTCATGGAGGTGCCGTCAGCCCTGTAGACGCCGTCGGCCCAGTCGAGCAGGCCGCGCCAGTCAGGGACGTCCTCCACGTTTACCTTGCCGTTGTCGTCCAGAGTGTACATCTGGTTGGGCACGAGCGTGACGGACTGGGCATGGGAGTCGCCGAGGGAAACGTTGACCGAACCGGACACGAGCGCTACGCGGTGGGCGTCATCTTCGTAACCGGATACGAGGAAGCGCGTTCCGAGAACCTGGACGCGGACGTCATCGAGCTCTACTGTGAACGGGCGGCCTTCGTCCCTGCTCACGTCGAACAGGGCCTCACCGGTCATGCGGACGTTGCGCTCCCTGCCGAAACTGCCGGGGAAGACTATCCTCGAGTGGGAGTTCATGCGGACCACTGAACCGTCTGCAAACTGGATGCGGGCCCGGTGTCCGTAGGGAATCGAAAGCATACAAGATCCCTTGGCAGAAGATGCGTAGTCGCTGCCGTCGATCCTGATTCCCCCCGGTGTGCAGCTTACCTGCATCTCTAGGGCGTTCGATTGTATAACCTGGCCATCGGGAAGAAGGGCCACGGGGGTTTCGGACTCCGGCCAGGTGTACAATTCTGTCTCAACTGCGGAAGGTGCGGGGGCTTGCCGCTTTGTTATAGCAGGGATTATGAGTATCGCCGCTAATACGGCTGCTGCTGCAAAGACAAGCGCCGGAAAGGGGATACTACGCTTGCGGGAGACCTTTTGCAGGACACGGTCCAATGATGGATATGGGTCGAATGACCTTCCGTGCTCGTCTGCCCAGTTCCTATAAGTGGATTGTAATTCTTCCCTGGCAGAGGCGTTGTTTTTAAGGTAAGCGAGCAACTGCCGCTTTTCATCCAGGCCGGCCTTGCCGTCCAGATACTTTAGAAATATTGTTTTTTCGTGGTCCATCATCTACACCACGAAAAAACAGGGGGTTACCCCACCTCGCTAATTTAAAAACAAATATAATAAGAGAATAAAAGGTAACCTTTTATCCTGGAATGCCCTTCTCAGGCGTTTGAGACAAAGGGTCATCTGCTTTTCCACAGCTTTGACGGTTACTCCGAGCTGACTGGCTACTTCTTGATTGGACAAGCCTTTATCGCGCCGTAAGGTATAGACTTCCCTGGCTCTTGGCGGCAAGCCGGAAACCACATCGCTAAGGGTTTGGGACAGGACTTCATAATCGTATAATCCATAATTTTCTGGCGCAAAGAGCTTATCCATCATCAATGACAATTCTATGTCCAGGGTCTGCTCGTCAAGACTGGATGAGCGGCCGGAATTCCTGCGGTACCAGTCGATGGCCTTATTCCGTACTGTCCTCCATATATATGCCCTGGTTTGAGAATCATCCTCGAAGCTGAATACCTCTGGGCGACGGACAAGTACCTGACAGAAAGCGTCCTGTACGATATCTTCCGCAACAGATACGGAATGCACGAGCCTCAATGCAAGGAGGCATAAATCTTTGTAAGTATCCAGATATACTTTGGTGAACTCAATGTCCGTCATAATGATGCAAATATAAAAATTTTGTGAGAATATCATTAACCCCATGCAAGTATCGTCAGCCGGGCCGTCTAAAAAACATTTTTAGCCGGCTCCTGCTTTTTTTTGCCCGCAGAAGAATATTCGTATATTTGTATCCACTATGAAGCATGAGATACTGATACAAGAT
>JAFWPT010000039.1 GCA_017509375.1 Bacteroidales bacterium
ACCCGGCGCTGAAGGGTATATGGATGGATCAGGTTCAGGATTTCATGCCCACTCCGATGACTACTTCATTGGTCATGTTCTATTCCGGCATAGACCCGCGTACCATGAAGCCGGTCTTCGTGGAGCGCGACCCTGAGCGCAAACGTGCCCAGAAATCCCAGTTTTTCCGCAAACGCTAATCTATGCTGACCAGTGTCTCGCTGCACTCCTGGACGCCGGACGTGAAATAGGTATCGTGACGAACCATTCCGACCCCGGGGGCGTACCAGGTATAGGTAATGCGTTCCCGCTTGTACAAGGGAGCCTTCTCCAGCTTTTTCTCTTTTACCACAATACAGTCGAAAGTGCCTGCTGGGACGGTAATTCTTTCTGTCCGCAGCACGCTGCGCTCAGAAACTTTCAGAATGTATTTGATTCCGGCCCAGGAGACCGATGCAGCAACATCTTCAAGCTTTGCCCCGGGCTGTAGGGAAGCCGGCAAAAGAGATGTGCCTCCGGTGGAAACGAAATTGACAGCGGAGAACCTCTGTTTGGCGGCTTCTTCTGCAGCTGTTGCTACATTCAGCTCCACCGTGCCGTCGGTATGGATTAGGGCCTTGGAAGTTACCGGCTTCTTCAGTATTGATTTTTCTTCAACTCCCACTATGGAGATGGTACAAACCGCTTCCGTGCTTCCGTCCGGCCCGGGATTCACGGAGTCAATGCTCTCGGTGTGAATCCACCATAGTTTGTTTCCGCCCGGGGAGCGTCTCTCATATTTCAGCTTCGTGCCTTCGCGGGTGCAGAAATAGCCCTCCGCGCTTGCAACTGCAATACACTCGCTAGACATGGTGCAGAGCAGGGTCGCCAGGAACAGCAGGATTGGTCTCGACATAATTTCCTGATAATTTTGGTTAAAAATAAATATTTTTGGCTACATTTGAAAAATCAAAGTGTGCTGATGGCCAAAATCTGGGAAAAAAACCGGCTTTATTCTTTCCTGCGTCCCTGGGTGGATTGTTGTACAAGGAGGAGTTTCACGTCTCTGAAAGTTGAGGGCTCTTTGCCGGATGACGGAAGGGCAGTAATAGTGGCGCCCAATCACTGCAATACCCTGATGGATGCACTGGTGGTGCTGCAGAGCCGCCGGGAGCCCATGGGCTTTGGAGCAAGGGCCGACATTTTCCGCAAACCGGCGGCTGCCAAAGCCCTGAACTTCTTGAAGATACTTCCTATTGCCCGCAAGCGTGACGGCCTGCGCAGCGTTGCGCAGAATCTGGAAATAATTCCGGTCATTATGGATGTGCTGCACCACAATGTTCCGTTCTGCATTTTCCCGGAAGGCAGGCACAGGCCTATGTACTCCTTGCTGCCCATTCATAAGGGAGTGGTCAGGATAGCCTTGAAAAATGCAGTCGACCAGCCTACGCTGATTGTCCCTGCCGGCTTGAATTACAGCGACTTCTTTAATTTCAGGGGTACCTGTACTCTCCGCTACGGCGAGCCTATAGACGTGAACCGCTATGTCAGCGAGCATAAGGAATTGTCCAAGCCTGAGTTGTACGAGCATCTCAGTGAGGAACTGCGGAGACGAATCTCGGAACTGATTCTCTATATTCCGGACGACGAGAACTATGAGGCCCGCCTTGCGGAACTCCGTCCGCCCAAACCCCGTCCATGGTGGAAACTGCCTCTGGCTGTGCTGCTGTCGCCTTTGTTCGTGCTCAGCGCCATACTGGCTTTGCCGCTGTGGCTCGCCGCCGAGTCAATCTGCCGTTTCAAGATAAAGGATAAGGCGTTCTGCAACTCCATCCGTTTTCTGGTGCGACTCGTCGGCGAACCCCTCTTTATGGTGATATGGGGCATACTCGCCTTCCTGCTGCTCCCCCCGCTGGCGGCGGCAGGCTTGTTGTTGCTGTATCTGTTTTCTTATTCCTTTTTCTACGATTGGCTCAACTTGGTGCGTTGAACCAAAAGGGGGATTGATAGCAGGCGGCGGGCTCATGCACATCGAGTGAGCATACGAGTCCGCCGCCGGTTGCCGGTTAAATGAAGATACTGCCTGTCACGAAATTCGGACGGGTGGCGTAGTTGTAGTCGTCGCAGACTATTCGTACGGCATCTTTTACGAGAGCCCGTGGATTCATCCCCAGGCGCTTGTTCCGCACGCTGATGTACTGCAGGGGCATATACTGATGCAGCAGGCCCATGGGGATATCGGCCTGCTCCAGGTTAGCGAAAAGCTTCTGCATGGCCGCTTCGATGCGAGGGTCGGGCATGTAGTAGCGGCTGCGGTCAGAGTAGCTGTAAGCACGCTTGAGCGCTTGCTCGCCGGGCGTTCCGTGGTAGTATTTCTGCCAGTTTTTCGGATCTTCCAGCATGACCTGTTCCACCGTCTCAATGTAGTGCGAGCGCTTGTCCGGGTCCTCTATCAGTTCATTTTCGATGTGATTCAGGGCAAACAGCGCTTCGCGTGCGGCGAAAGTCAGGGCGGGACCTACTTTTAGTATGCCTACCCCGTCCTCGACCATCTGCTTCAGAGAGGCGGGAGACTGATAGTCTGTGGAGTGCCCTTCGAACATCAGTTCGGGATAATCTTTCAGCCGTGCACAGAGAGAATGTGCGTCACTGCGGTCATACTGATGCACGTCGGCGTCGCCGAATTCGACACCGGGCTGGACTACAACGGCGATCACGTGCTTCCACTGGTCCGACAGGCCTTTCTCGGCGAACACTTCCTTGTATGCTTTTACGGTTGCCGCGAAGGCGTCCGGATCGGTAACCTGCATTTCCTCTTTGACCTGGGCGCCGCCAGGAATCGGTACCTCGCTTCCTATGATGAAGACGGGATGTACTGCTTCCGGGTTCGTTTTATGCAGCTCCTGCCAGGCGTCTTCGGCTACCCTCATGAGCTCCGCACCCCGGCGGGCTATAGTGTAGTCGCTCAGAACCTGGTTGCGGTCGTCGTCGGCCACGCGCATACTGGTGTCCAGATGAATCTTCTTGTAGCCGGCGGCTGCATACTGGCGCACCATCTCTTTTGCGCACTCCATAGCTTCCGCTTCTTTCAGATGCTGGAAGGGCTGCGGCCCCAGGTGGTCTCCGGCAAGTATGATACGTTCGCGAGGGAATCCTATACGGTCTGCAATTGCCCATACGTAGTCGCGGTAGTCGGCGGGCTTCATGCCTGTGTAGCCGCCGAACTGGTTTACCTGATTGCTGGTGGCTTCCACCAGGACAGTATCGCCAAAACGCTTTGCCTGCTCCAGGACGGCCTCGATAACTATCTCATTTGCAGTGCAATAAGAAGGAATGCCCACGGGTATTCCTTCCTGCCTGAGTTTAATGATACCGAGCATCGGATTTACTGAATTTCCCATACGCCTCCTTTGCCGAAAACTTTATCCATTAATTCATCGTAGAAGCATCCGCGCTTCGCAAGGTCCAGGAGATTGATTCTCCAGCGCATCAGTTGCACGTAATCTGTGATTTTGCGGAGCTCTGCACGGCTTGACCCGATTTCTTCCGGAGAAGTGGGAGCGCCTGCACGCTTGAACATATCACGCATCTTTTCGAAACTCCACACCTGGGCCTGCAACTTGGCTTTGAGTTCCGGCCAGTTGTCCTTAACCTTCTGAAGCTGAATGCGAACTTCTTCCTTAGGCTGCCATTTCTTGGTGATTTCTTCTACTCCGAGGGTGGGGACGGGGAAATCCGCGTAAATCTTGCGGGCACGTTCCTGTTCTTCCTCGAGGCTGGGCCAGGCTTCCACGCATTTATCTACGTCGAGTTTGCTGAGGTCCATCTGGAACAATGCGTCGAAGAATGCGCAGAGGGTAAGTTCGCCTATGGCCACCTGGAATCCGTGGGATACGGGACGGCCGTTGTTGGTGTGGTGAGTCATGTCCCAGTAGTGTCCGTAGAGGTGCTCTGCGCAGGAGGCGGGACGGCTGGATCCGGCTACCTCCATACCTATGCCCGCAAGGGTAAGGCCGAGGAAAAGCTTCTCCACCGATTCAGGCTTGCCCGTGCGGATGCCGTCAGGGTCGTCCAGCATGTCTTTTAGGGAATCCTGGGTGATGTGCCAGCTCGGCGGGTCTATGGGTTCGGTGCCGAAAAGGTCGGCAATCATCCACTCGGCGCCGGAGCTTACCTTTGCGGCAAGGTCTGCGTAACCTGCGGCAGTGAGGAACCAAGGCGCGGACGCCAGCACCTTGGAGTCGGCCACGATTACCAGGGGGGCGTTTGACTTGATGTTGATTTTCGCTCCGCGCTCGTCGTTTACGATTGCTGAAGACGAAGTGTAACCATCTACGGATGCAGTAGTTGCTACGCAAATGTACTGCTGGTTATGACGGAATGAAGCAAGTTTAGCCAGGTCGTTGATGACGCCTGCTCCTACGGCTACCAGGATGCCCTGGTTTTCTTCCACCACTTTATCCATAGTCTCCACATACTTCCAGTCGGGGTGGAAGCGGTCTTCGGTGATGATAAAGGTGGTGGCGGGAACTCAGGCTTTTGCCAGTTCATAAAACACTTTTTCACCGGCTACTTTCCAGGTAATCTTGTCGGCAAAAACAATTGCTTTCTGTCCGGGAAAGAATTTGTTGAACAGACCCGGAACGCGGTCCAGGATGTCTTCTCCGAATTCAAGAGCCTTGGTTGCTACAGAAACCTCAAGGGCTTGCTTAATTACATTTTGTGTATCCATTATAATTTAATAGAAATAATAGTTTTCAAAAATGAACTTAAAAGTAGCAATTATTCTCTTTTTAGCCAAAATTATTTTATCTTTGCACCCGGAATTGAGGTATGGTGTAATGGTAGCACTACAGAT
>JAFWPT010000301.1 GCA_017509375.1 Bacteroidales bacterium
CAATTGTGGTCATCCAGGGAGATGCTCACGATGGTATTGATGAACATCTTGAATTTCGCACTCTCCGGAATGTGTTCGGTGAGGGCTGGATTGAGGGCGTGGATGCCTTCTACCAGAAGCACTGTGCCGGGTGTTAGCCTGATAGTTTTGCCGTTATATTCCCTTATTCCCGTAACGAAATTATATTCAGGTACTTGCACCTCTTCGCCACGGAGCAGCCTTATGAGGTCTGCCTGCATGGCGTCATGATCAACCGTATCGAAATTGTCGAAGTCATAGGAACCGTCGGGCAGCAGGGGAGTATCCACTCGGTTGACGAAATAGTCGTCGGTGGAAACTGAGACCGGCCGTAGCCCGCAGGCCATCAGTTGGATGCTGAGCTGTTTTGTGATAGTAGTCTTGCCGCTGCTGCTGGGGCCGGTAATGAGCACTAAACGCAACGCCCCGCAGCGGTACCTGTTGTGAATCTCTTCGGCTATCTGGACTACCTTCTTCTGCTGAAGGGCTTCCGCTACCTGAATCAGTTCTCCTGCATGTCCGTTCTCGCAGGCATGGTTCACGTCACCCACGTTGTCCAGGTTCATTATTGAGTTCCAGCGCAGGCTCTCCCTGAAAACTTCGAAAGTCTTGGGCTGGGGCTCAAGTATGGTCAGCTTCTCAGGAGCATGCCGGTCGGGCACGCGAAGCAGCATTCCGTCCTGGTAAGGGGCAAGGTCCCATACTTTCAGATAACCGGCAGAAGGGACAAGGGCGTCGTAATAGTAATCCGGAGTGCCCTCGAGGGTATGGTAGCGTATGTAAGTCTGGCCGCTGGTCTCAAGCAGCTTTACCTTGTCTGCGTAGCCCATGCCGCGAAAAATATCTATTGCCTCTTCGGTTCGTACTTCAACCCGCTTGAAAGGTGAATCTGCTTCCACTATTTCCCTCATCCTGTGGCGGATACGCTCCACGTCCTCGGAAGTAACGGGAGAGCCTTTCTGCAAATCGCAAAAGTATCCCTTGGATATGGGACGGCGCATCTTTATCTTGGAATCCGGGTAAAGGTCGCGGGCCGCTTTGCTCAGCAGGAAACAAAGGGAACGGCAATATGCGCTGCGTCCGGTATAAGAACGGTAATCCAGGAATTCCACATTGCGGCTGTTGAAGGCCCTGTATTTCAGGCCCTGGGCAACGTAGTTGACCTTTGCGCACAGAATGTCGTACGGGCGTTCGAACTCAAATTGCGGAAGCACCTCTGCAAGGGTGACTCCTTCCGGAAACTCTTTAGTGGTTCCAGTATTCTGGCAATAAATCTTCAGCATATTTGACAAAAATAGCAAAAAATGATTAATTTTGCATCAAAGCGAAAGCGTTATGAGCGAAGTACATCTTATTAACCATCCCATGGTTCAGCATAAGCTCAGTATTATGCGTCAAAAGGAAACCGGTTCAAAGGATTTCCGCCAGCTCTTGAAAGAAATATCGTTGTTGATGGGATATGAAATCACCCGCGACCTCCCGCTTGCGGAAATCGAAATAGAAACTCCAATAAGCCATATGAAGGCATGCCGGGTGTTGGGTCGCAAACTTGCGATCGTTCCCATACTCCGTGCCGGACTTGGAATGGTGGACGGCCTTCTGGATCTTGTACCCGTAGCTAAAGTGGGCCACATAGGCTTGTACAGGGATGAAAGTACGCACAAGCCCGTCGTATATTATTGCAAGTTGCCTGAAGATATCCAGGATCGTTTGGTTATAGTGACGGATCCTATGCTCGCTACCGGAGGAAGTTCGTGCGATGCCTTGGATATGCTTAAGGAAAGGGGATGCAGCAATATTAAGCTTATGTGTCTTGTAGCTGCTCCTGAAGGCATTGCAAAGGTTCAGGAGTTGCATCCGGATGTGGATATTTTCGTAGCCGCAATAGATGAGCGCTTGAATGAGAACGCATATATAGTCCCTGGCCTGGGAGATGCAGGCGACCGTATTTTTGGCACGAAATAGATATAAGTTATGAAAAAGACAGCGTTAGCCGTATTCTCAGTTATTGCTCTAGCGGTTTTTGTCTTTTCCTGCACTAAGGACCGTTCTATAAACGGCACCTCCTGGTCCATAGACCGCTATGAGGATTATCTGGACGGGCAGGTTATGGCGGAAGGGAGTATTACAGGATTGCTCGATGCCAATTATGTGGATGGAGTGTTAGGCTTCCGCATCGACAGCTTCGATTTGGGAATCAAAACTACGCTCTTCCCGGATGAATATGATGTGAAAAAGTATACTTCAGATCAGCTTTTGGTGGATCTGTGGTACAGAGAATCAACGGATGCAACTTTGGAAGGCAGCACTTTTGTAGAGACTTTCAAGGAGCACGATATCTATTCCTCGACCAATGAATCAGGCCCTTGTTATGTGTACTTCAAGTCCGGCAAGGCTATAGAAGTGGACAAGGTAACCCTTGATGACGGCGGGTATTATTACTACGATACCTGCAGGATTTATTGCTCGTTTAATCCGGATTAGTATTAAAAGAGGCGGAGACAATATTGCTCTGCCTTCGGAACTAATAAGGAGATATTGGAAAAAGGGCTGACTAATAAGTATTTAGCCAGCCCTTTTTGCTATCGTATATCTCTCGAGGAGACTTTGCTCATATTGTCCAGCAGGTCTCCGTTGGTTTTGTATTCATCCATCAGCTGCAGCATGAAGTTCATGGCCTCAAGCGAATTCATGTCGGCAAGCAGCTTGCGCAGTATCCAGATGCGGTTGGCGGTGGCGCGGTCCAGCAGCAAGTCATCGCGTCTTGTGCCGGAAAGCACTATGTTGACTGAAGGGAATATTCTGCGGTTGGACAGGCTGCGGTCAAGCTGCAGTTCCATGTTGCCTGTGCCCTTGAACTCCTCGAAAATGACGTCGTCCATCTTTGATCCGGTCTCAGTCAGGGCAGTAGCCAGAATGGTGAGCGAACCGCCGCCTTCGATGTTGCGGGCGGCGCCGAAGAAACGTTTGGGCTTCTGGAGCGCGTTGGCGTCGACACCTCCAGTGAGCACCTTCCCGGAAGCCGGCTGGACCGTGTTGTAGGCGCGTGCAAGACGGGTAATGGAATCCAGCAGAATCACTACGTCGTGACCGCATTCTACTAGCCTGCGGGCTTTTTCCAGTACCATATTGGCTACCTTAACGTGGTGTTCGGCGGGTTCGTCGAAGGTGGATGCCACGACTTCGGCCTTTACGCTGCGCTGCATGTCGGTAACCTCCTCGGGACGTTCGTCAATGAGCAGCACTATCTCATAAACCTCGGGATGATTGTCTGCTATAGCATTGGCTATACTCTTGAGCAGCATTGTCTTACCTGTCTTTGGCTGGGCTACGATAAGGCCTCGCTGACCTTTGCCGATGGGGGAGAACATGTCCACTACACGGCAGCTGGGGTCGGTAGCGTGACCTTTGCCGAGCAAGTTGAATTTCTCGTCTGGGAAAAGGGGGGTAAGGAAGTCGAAGGGGACGCGGTCTCGGATGAATTCCGGCGTACGTCCGTTGACGTATTTAATCTTCACCAAGGGGAAGTACTTGTCGCCTTCACGTGGCGGACGGATTTCTCCGGTTACGGTATCGCCGGGCTTGAGGGCGTTGAACTTTATCTGCTGCTGGGAGACGTAGATATCGTCCGGGGAGTTAAGGTAATTGTAATCGGAGGAACGGAGGAAACCATAGCCGTCGGGCATGATTTCAAGAACTCCTGTAGCCTCCACGGTGCCCTCGAATTCGGGCATCTTGGGCTTCTGTGGACGTGGCTGCTGCTGGGACTGCGGTACTTGCTGCGCCTTCCAGCCGTTCTGCTGCTGGCCGTTCTGCTGTTGCTGGCCGTTCTGCTGCTGGCCGTTTTGCTGCTGGCCGTTCTGCTGCTGCGGACGAGGCTGTTGTGACTGCTCTCCTTGCTGGGGACGCATGGAGTGATGCCTGTCTTTCTGGCTTTGCTCCGGCTGAACCTGGGCAGCCTGCTCTTTAGCAGGAAGGACGATTTCTGCAGCTTGCTGGCTGGATTTCTTTTTGCGCGGGCGCTTGCCGGAAGCTTGCTGCCCGGACTGATCTTCGGCTGTTTTCCCGTCCTGTTCAGGCTCCGGCTTTGCGGCCTGGGCGGATGGCTCGGTTTCAAGAGCCTTCTCTTTGGCAGGACGGCCACGCTTGCGGGTAGAAGCTGCAGTCGCCTCGGCGGTCAGGCTTTCGGCATCGACAGGTTTGGACTCTGCTTTTGCCTGCTTTGTTACCGGTTTCGAAGGCTTTGTCGCTGCTTCAGCCGGTTTTGACTCATCCTTGGCAGGATTCACGGCCGGCTTGTCCGCCGGTTTTCCGGAAGCTTTTGCCGGCTTGTCCGCCGGTTTCGCCTCGTCGGCCTTGGATTTGCGGGGACGCCCGCGCCTGGGCTTGTCTGTCTCCGGCTTAAGCGACTCTATCTTGGCTTCTGCGTCCAATATCTCATAGCGCAGATTCTCGTCATCTGTTCTTTTGCTGAATTTGATGCCCAATTCTTTGGACAGGGCTTCGAGCTGCTCTCTGTTCATTCCCTGGAGCTCGGAAAAGCTGTGTGTCATATAAAATAAGGTATGAATGGTCCGCTGTCGCGAGAATGCGTGTGCGGAATTGTTTTGACTCTGCAAATATAGCAAATAAAAGCTAATTTCCTATATTTGCGGCATGAAAAAATGCTTGATAATCTTCTGGAGGAGCTCTCTGACTTTTCTGCTTCTGCTTGGTGTGCTGGTATGCATTTTCTCCGTATCTCCTATTTATGATTTCCGCGCTCCAGAGCCCTTTTCGGGACCGGATATATATAATCCTTACGCCGGACTGCCTTCGGACCCGGAGTGGAAAAGGGCTAATTTCCACACACATACGAGGGTGGACAATGTTTTGAACGAATGCCCTGGATACCCTGCCGAAGTGTATTCTGACTATAAGAAGCTGGGCTATGATGTGTTGGCGTTTTCAAACCATAACCAGCTTACCCGTCACCCGTTTGACAGCACTCTGCAGATTAACGTGTACGAACATGGATATGGTTTGTTCAAGCTTCATAAACTGGTGTTCAATCCATCCGGAATGATTCTGTTCGACCACCTGCTGCCGCTGTTCGTATCGCAGAAACAATGGCAGTACGATTATCTGTCAAGGAATGCCGATTTCATCGTGATGAATCACCCGGACCGCACTTGGGGCATGGGAACCCGCTCTATGCAGCTGCTTACCGGATACCGGCTGATGGAAGCCGATTGCGGAGTCTCCAGCGAGCTGTGCCGATGGGACGAAGCTCTTAGCGCCGGACATTATTCACATTGCTTGATCAATGACGACTGCCATGACTCCGGAAACCATCGCAAGATAGCGAGGCGCTGCTCTTGGCTGAGCACTCCTTCCGAAAGGTATGAAGATTTGAAAGCGACTTTGCTGAGCGGCGCTTTCTACTCGATGCGGGTCCCGGATTTCGGGGACGGTGACCGTGCGGTAAAGCTGGATGCCAATTCACATCTGCCGGAAGTGCTGTCAATAGGCGTAAAAGGGGATACAGTTTTCCTTAAACTTTCCGCTCCGGCTCATATAGAGGCAAGGGGACAGGGTCATAAACTGCTTGCAAGTGCGGATGGATGCAGTTTCGAACGACCGCTTGCAGCAGATGAGCCGTATATGCGCCTGAGCGCTTTCTTCGACAGCGGCGTGGTAATATACAGCAACGCATTTGCAAGATATGATAAGAGCGAGGAGGAGAGTCCGTACAAAGTGGCCGGCCACAGTGTGAACGTATTCCTGACCATTGTGTTCAACCTTGCCCTGCTCCTGCTGCTTTTGCTGCTGGTAAAGGGGTTGAGAGGCGTCTGGAAAGCCCGTTGAACTATCTGTTGTCCCAGTAGCTGCTGCTCTTTCTGAGCTGGAGAATGTCGGCAAGGGCCGAGGCGTTAGCGGCAATGCGGAACTGGTATGACGCCCAAGAACCTGTAGGTACCCAGGATACGGAAATATTGAAGCAGTGCAGGTCGTAGGTGAAGCTGAATTGAGTGGTAGTTATCTTCATCGCCTGCAGGTCGAAACCGGAGCTGGCAGTTATGCTCAGGCGCGGAGTCAGCTTTATGTTTCCGTTGGCTTGAACGGTCTGCGTAATGGAACTGGCAGGCTTGACTACGTCATTTTCTTTGCTGTATCTCACATTGTAGCTGAACGAGTAGCTCAAGCTGAGGGACCAGGGAGCATTGGGGTTGGTGTAGTAGAGCCAGCCGCCTGGGATGAACTCACCAGTCACGGGGTGATAGAAATAGCGCTGGTAATAGCTTGCGGCGCCGTTTATGACCGAGCCGCCTATGCTGCTTTCTCCCTTGGAACCATCATTTCCGTTTATCTCTCCTTTGCCGGAAATGGACCAGGAAGCCGATGCGCTGATGTTGTTGAGCCTTGCCAGGCCTTGCCCCTGGGTGATGGCGAACTTGTTTATTGGCCTGGCGTCAGGGCCTATCGCGTAGGGGCTGAAACTGGCGCTTCCGCTGAGTGACACTTGATTGAACAAAGAGGTGCTCATCGAAAGGTTTATGTTGCTCATCTTTAAGCTGTCTGCCAGGAAGTTGTAACTGGTGCTGAGGTTCAGCTGGTCAATCAGCTTGACTTTCTTTGTGCCTTTTCCGGTGGTGTCCGCGCTGTCCCTGACCTTTGCCTCGAGGTTGTTGCCTATGGAGATGTTCGCCGATGCCGACCGTCCCTTTCCGGGAGGACCATATATATTGCCCTGATAGATGTTATATTCGTATGTCTTTTGTTCGCCGGTATTGATGTCCTGATAATTGAGCGTGCGATATCCGTTTGCATAAGTGCCCAGCTCCGGAGTAAATGACATGGATACGGAAGGGGATACTACGTGCCTGATAGCCTGCACGGTATTATGGCTGCCGAATTGATA
>JAFWPT010000302.1 GCA_017509375.1 Bacteroidales bacterium
ATAGTGCAGAGGGAACGCAGTGCTACATCTGGACCGACACGAAGGACAACGTCACCAACGTGGCCTACAAGGCGCTGGCGCTCTACTTCGAGCGCAGCTCCACCTCGGCGAAGGCGAACACCACGCCGGCGCCGCGTCGCTCAGGCGTCATCGTACGTGCCGTCAAGAAAACAGGCGGTACCGAGCCTTCCGTAACCGACGACCCTCCTGCCAAGACACCCGATCTGGTGGACCTTGGATTGAGCGTGAAATGGTGCGACCAGAACATGGGCTCCACCTGGGAGTCGGAGTACGGCGACTACTACGCCTGGGGCGAGACTTCGCCGAAGAGCACCTACACCTGGGCCAACTACCAGCACGCCAATGGTTCTTCCTCCACTGTGAAGGATATCGGCAGCAACATCCAAGCCACCCAGTACGACGCCGCATACAAATGGAGCAGCGGAGAAATAACCGCCGGCTCCGTGTGCCTGCCCACCAAGGCGCAGTGGGAGGAACTCCGCACCAAGTGCACCTGGACGGAGGAGACCCAATACGGCCACAAAGGATACAGGGTGAAAGGCACCAATGGGAATAGCATCTTCCTGCCCTTCTCCGGCTCCAGCTACGACGGCAGCCTGCACAACGTGAACACCTATGCCTACTACTGGACCTCGGAAATCTACTCCTCCAACACGGGTGCCAACGCCACTGCGTTCTACATCAAGACCGGAACGGCGTCGAAGAACTCGTATGCGCAAAAGCGCACAGGTCTCAACATCCGCGCCGTGGAGTGCAAGGGGGCCACACCACCGACGCCTCCGCCGTCGGGCGACCACGGATACGTCAACCTCGGCCTTCCGAGCGGCACGCTGTGGGCCGACTGCAACGTGGGAGCATCCAATCAAGAAGGCTACGGCAACTTCTACGCCTGGGGGGAGACCTCGACGAAGAGTTCCTACTCCTGGAGCAACTACAAGTACTGCAGCGGCTCGTCATCAACGGCACAGAACCTCGGCATCCACATCGCCGGCACGAGCTACGACGCCGCCAAGAAGGCATGGGGCGACGACTGGGTGATGCCGACACTCGACCAGGCCAACGAGCTGCTCACCAAGTGCACCGTCTCGCTCGCAACGGTGAACAACGTCAAGGGACTGAGATTCAAGGGTCCCAACGGCAACACCATCTTCTTCCCCATGACGGGATACAAGTATGACTCGAAATACAGCGCCGAAGGCACGCAGTGCTACATCTGGACCGACACGAAGGACATCGTCACAAACGTGGCCTACAAGTCAATGGCCATCTACCTCGAACGCAGCTCCTCGTCTGCCAAGGCGAACACCACGGCGGCTCCGCGTCGCTCCGGCGTCATAGTACGCGCTGTCAAGGGTGGAATAATTGAAGGTCCTGTCGGCCCGCCGGCCAAGACTCCCGAATTGGTAGACCTGGGCTTGAGCGTGAAATGGTGCGACCAGAACATGGGTTCAAGCTATCACTCGGAGTATGGCAAATACTACGCTTGGGGCGAGACCTCGCCGAAGAGCACCTACACCTGGGCCAACTACCAGCATGCCAGCGGTTCGTCATCCACGGTGAAGAACATCGGCAGCAACATCCAAGCCACCCAGTACGATGCTGCATTCATGGGTGATAAAGTGTATGCCCCCGATGATGATGCCGAGGTCGATGTGTGCATCCCCACCAAGGCGCAATGGGAAGAGTTGCGCACGAAGTGTACCTGGACGGAGACCACCGAGTACGACCATAAGGGATACAGGGTAAAAGGCCCCAGTGGAAAGAGTATCTTCCTCCCATTCTCCGGCTCCAGTTACGACGGCAGCCTGCACAACGTGGACACCTACGCCTACTACTGGACCTCTGAAATCTACTCCTCCAACACGGGTGCCAACGCCACTGCGTTCTACATCAAGACCGGAACGGCGCCGAAGAGCTCATATGCACAAAAGCGCACCGGACTCAACATACGCGCCGTGGGAATTTGTTACGGAGGAAGTACAGAAGAAAGCTCCACAGGCCAGGAAAATCCGACTTTGGTTGATTTGGGCTTGAGCGTGAGATGGTGCGATGTCAACCTGGGTTATAGTTGGATTGACCATTCTGTAAATGGTGTAAGTACCTTTACCGAGGATTGTTATTATTACGCATGGGGTGAAACCTGGCCGAAGAGCGACTACACCTGGGCCAATTACGAGCACGCCAACGGCACGGCATCCTCGGTGAAGAACATCGGAAGCAACATCCAAGCTACAGATTACGACGCGGCATATATCATCGACGATTACTTTGGCTATAGTCAATCTGATGAGGCGCCTCAACGGCCGGCAAAGAATGGCATGAAGAAGACGGCGACAGACCCCAAGACCAATCAAGAGGTGGACATCTGCATGCCTACCAAGGAGCAATATCAGGAACTTATTAACAACTGTACATGGAC
>JAFWPT010000040.1 GCA_017509375.1 Bacteroidales bacterium
CTAACGGATTGTACCATCGATTATGAACTTACTACTTTCTCTACTGCGGCGGGATCAAGGCCGCGTAACGGTGGTCAGTTATGTTATATCAATGACGCAGTAACCTTCCTTAACAAGGAAGCAAATGGAGGTACTGGAACTTCCCTGCAAGAGAAAATCACATATTACTGTATCAATAAACTTGGTATTTCAGAAGCGGATATCGAGAACTTCAAGACTTGGGCTCTCGAACCGGATCCGGATCTTTAATGGTCAGGACTGAGACCTGTCTCGCCGGGGCTGCTTCCCGCAGCAGCCCCGGCAAAAATATCAAGACAAAAAAAATAAGTTCAACCAATAAATATTAACAGTTATGGAAAAAAAGAACGAAAAAGATCTCTGTGCCTATGTCAAACCAGAGGTCGAGATCGTAACGATTGGTGGCGACAGCACTGTGATGCAGTCCATTCTTCCCGGCTCTAGTGATGAAGATAGCGACTTCTAATCCTTACGGCACTATGAAAAGGATTTGTTTGTTTTTCGGATTAGCTGCTTTGACCGCCCTCTCTTCCTGCAGCATTAAGGAGGAGTTGGTACCACAGGAGCGATCCTACCCCAGTTTCTATGCTACCATGGAGACTGCAATTCACGAAGGTGCTACAAAGGCCTATGTTGATAACAATTACTACGGCTTTTGGAACAAGAACGATAAGCTCTCGATATTCTACGGGAACACATACAACAAACAATACAAGTATGTCGGACCCTCCGGGACCACCAGCGGCCATTTCGATCCAGCAGAAGGTCCAGATGATTTCAACGCCGGTGTAGACATCGTGAACGGGTTGAATTATGCCATCTACCCGTACGATGATTACAATGCGTGTCAGGAAGCGGATGGGATGCTGATTGTCCCGTTCCCGAAGGAACGTACGATTACGACAATTCCAGAGGGGCTTGGCGCTTCAATCATGATGGTTGCCAGGTCGGAGACAGAGAAGCTTCCATTTAAGCACGTTGCCGGGTACCTTGGTTTCCAGCTCTATGGTGCGAACGTTTCCGTAGCGTCCATCACGTTGACAAGCAACGGCGGTGAACCTTTCTCCGGCTCAGCGAATGTGGTGTACGGAGATGATGACAAATTGCAGGTGTCCTTTGTAAATCGCGATCACGAGGATGATCCCGGTTGTACATTTATCTATGATCCCCCCATTGCGTTGGAGGCTTCTGCAGATGCCGCGAAAATATTCTGGATTACGCTCCCTCCGACTGTTCTTTCGAGCGGTCTGACAGTCACGGTTAAAGACGCCGACGGCGGTGTATGGGAAAGGACAAGTACCTACGGGGAGATTAAAGTAAATGTGTTCCATCGGTTCAATCCCATGGAAGTCATCCCGGAGATCCAGACAATCCCCGTCGAATCCATCACCGTGGATCCCACGAACCTGACACTGACCATGACCGAGACGGAGACGGCCACACTGACCGCCAAGGTCCTGCCTGCGGACGCGACCGATCCGACCGTGACCTGGTCCAGTAACAACGAGGAAGTTGCGACGGTAGAGAACGGTGTCGTGACAGCCCACAAATCCGGCACGGCCAATATCACTGCGAAAGCCGGCGACAAGGAGGCCACCTGCGTCGTCTACGTGGTTGACAAAGTCTCCTACAGCTTCACCTTGACCCCTGCAGAAGACGTGATCAACTATGGCGAGACAGTAACCTACGTTGCCAAACTCATCACGACCACGAACGGAACCGCCGTCGAGACGGAGCCCGCCGCGACGCTGACCAGCAGCGAGGAGGGCGTAGTGACGATTGACGGGTTGACGGTGACTGGCGCCAAGGGTGGCACGACCACCATCACTGCCTCCTTTACCCCGGAGGGGACGGAAGGAGCCCTTACTACCACCGCTACCCTTACCGTAAAGGACATCGTGACCTACGCGCTCAAGATCTCCCCGACCACGGACGAACAGCCGGTTGTCATCATCGGCAATACATTGCCCATCACCCTGGCCCTCGTCACCACGACCAACGGTGTCGAGGCAGAGCCTGACGACATAACAGCTGATGCCGACTGGTCCATCAGCGGTGATGCAGCCACCCTCACCGACAACAAAGTCACCGGTGTGAAGGAAGGCAAAGTCACCATCACGGCTAAGTACACGCCGGATGGATCTTCCGAGGAACTCTCCGTCTCCGTCGAACTGACGGTCAA
>JAFWPT010000303.1 GCA_017509375.1 Bacteroidales bacterium
AGCTTGTTGCAAAGCTTCTCCGGCAGCATGGGGACGGTGCGGTCAACCAGGTAAACTGAGGTTCCGCGCTCCCGGGCCTCGGCGTTTACAGGGCTGCCGGGGTGCACGTAATAGGAAACGTCGGCGATATGTACGCCCACCTCGTAGCCGCCGTTCTGCAGCTTGCGGAACGACAGGGCGTCGTCGAAGTCTTTGGCGTCCGACGGGTCTATGGTGAAGGTGAGTACGTCACGGAAATCTTTACGCCCCTTAAGTTCCTCTGCAGTAATATCTTCGGGGATTTTGTCCGCGGCGTTTTCCACTTCTTCGGAGAAACGGTAGGGGAGATTGAACTCTGCCAGTATGGCGTGCATCTCGGTCTCGTTTTCTCCAGGAATCCCGAGGACGTCGGAGATATGTCCGAAGGGGCACGCATCTCCCCGTTTCCAGCCGTCCACTACGGCTGCAACCTTCATCCCGGCAGCGGCTCCCAGGGCACGGGCCTGCTCGGCATCGACCTGGATGTCGTAGGGCATATTCTTGCTTTGCATGAGTACCCAGGCCTGGGCACCTACATAATGCATATACCCCACGAAAGGAGCTTTGCTGTGCTCCAGGATTTCCTCTACTTCGCCTTCTCTCCGCTTGCCCTGCCCGGACCTGTGGCTCACGACCACACGTACGAGGTCGCCGTTGAGCGCTCTCCGGGTCTTGGCGGCCTTAACGTAAATATCCTCGTCCAGGCCGTCCACAATCACGAAAATATAACCCTCACGGGTCATCTGGACCTTTCCTACATAGCTCTGTGCGGTTTTGCGCGTCTGCTGGCGTTTGGGACTTACCTGCTTGCGCTGCTTGGTGTTTTTTCGTTTCATACTCAAATGTGACTCAAAAGGGCCTTGAATCCGTCCGGGCCGGGAGTGAATTTCAGTTCCCTGGCGCTGGCGGGCACAAGAATGCAGCCGTCGGAACTGATTGCGGCTGTATCGTTTCCGGTTTTCAGAGTAGCGCTCCCTTCAAGGCACATAACTATAAGGAAGCTGTCCAAATTGCTCAGATCCTTTGCGAAAGGCTTGTCCAGATCCAGCACGGAAGTGGTAAAGTACTCGCAGCTTACTACCTGTATTTCAGCGTCTTTGGCAGGCGTGTAAGTAGTCTTGTATTCATCGTAAACCTTGTAGTCCAGGGCATCCTTCGCAAGCTCAGTATGCAGTTCGCGAGGTTTGCCGTCCAGACCTGGCCGGTTGTAGTCGCAGATGCGGTAGGTCATATCGGAAGTCTGCTGTATTTCAGCGATATAGCTTCCTTTGCACAAGGCATGTACACGTCCCGGAGGAATGAAGAAAACGTCTCCGGCTTCTATGTCATGGTGGGCTATTACATCTGTAATGCTTCCTTCCTGTACCCTGCGTACGTATTCATCCGGACTGAGCGGCTCGCTGAAACCGGCCATGAGTTCAGCGCCTTCTTCCGCCCGGATTACGTACCACATTTCGGTCTTGCCATGGGCTCCGTGGCGCTTCTGCGCAAGTTCCTCGGACGGATGTACCTGAATGCTCAGCGGGGCGTGTACGTCAAGAAAT
>JAFWPT010000304.1 GCA_017509375.1 Bacteroidales bacterium
CCAGGTGGCTTTGTTTTCCTACCGTATCGCTCACCTTACCGAGCATCTGAAGGCCAACAAGAAGGACCACGGCACACAGCGTGCACTTCTCCGCCTCGTCGGTAAGCGCCGTCAGCTTCTTGACTACCTCAAGAGCAAGGACATCGAGAGATACCGTAAGATCGTGAAGGACCTCAACCTTCGCAAGTAATTATAGGAAATTCAAAGAATTGGAAAAGCCGCGACATTGTTGTTGCGGCTTTTTTATATCTTTGCACCCGAATTTTTAGAGGAAAAAATGAATATTATCAAGAAAACCATCGAATTGCCCGACGGACGGACAATCGAAATCGAGACCGGCAAGCTTGCAAAGCAGGCTGACGGTTCGGCAGTGGTGAAGATGGGAGGCACTATGCTCCTGGCCACTGTATGCGCTGCAAAAGAGGTCAAGGAAGGCACCGACTTCATGCCCCTGACCGTTGACTATCGTGAAAAATATTTCGCCGCAGGGCGTTTCCCCGGCGGTTTTTTGAAGAGGGAGAGCAAGCCTTCGGATTATGAAATCCTGATTGCCCGCCTCGTTGACCGCCCCATCAGGCCTCTCTGGCCCGATGACTTCCACCTTGAGGTGTTTGTCTATATCAGCCTTATCTCCGCGGACAAGGATACCCAGCCCGATGCACTCGCCGGCCTGGCAGCATCCGCCGCACTGGCAACCTCCGACCTTCCTTTCGGCGGCCCCGTCTCCGAGGTGCGCGTTGCGAGGATTAACGGAGAATTCGTTATCAACCCTTCGTTCTCCCAGATGAAGGACTCCGACCTCGAACTGATGGTCGCAGCTACCGAGGAGAACATCATGATGGTCGAGGGCGAGATGAACGAGGTCAGCGAGCACGATATGCTCGAGGCCATCAAGTTCGCCCACGAAGAGATTAAGAAGCACTGCCGCGTACAGAAAGAGCTTATGCATGAGCTCGGAACCGACGGCCCCAAGCGCGACTATCCTCACGATGAGAACGACGAGGAACTCCGCAAGGCTGTTCATGACTTCTGCTACGACAAGTGCTATGCCCTTGCAAAGAGTGCAAAGCCCAAGCACGAGAGGGAAGAAGGCTTCGAGGCAATTCAGGAAGAGTTCCTGGCAACTGTGCCCGAGCCCCATACCGAAGAAGAAAAGGAAACTTACGCCGCCAAAGTCGCCATGATCGCCCGTTACTATCACGACGTGGAGAAAGAGGCGATGCGCAATATGATTCTGGATGAAGGAATACGTCTGGACGGCCGCGTATGCAACCAGGTACGTCCTATCTGGTGCGAGGTGGATTATCTGCCCTGCGCCCACGGAAGTGCCATTTTTACCCGTGGCGAGACCCAGTCCCTGGCTACCGTAACCCTCGGTACCAAGATGGATATGAAGGAGATGGACGAGGTGCTTATACAGGAAGACCAGCAGTTCGTACTGCACTACAACTTCCCTCCTTTCGCTACCGGTGAGGCCAAGCCCCAGAGGGGAGTAGGACGCAGGGAAATCGGTCACGGCAACCTTGCGATGCGTGCCCTTAAGCCCGTCATCCCCACTGCTCCTGAGTTCCCCTACGCGGTGCGCGTAGTGTCCGATATTCTCGAGTCCAACGGCTCGTCTTCAATGGCTTCCGTATGCGGCGGCTGCCTTGCCCTTATGGACGCGGGCGTAAAGATAAGCAAGCCTGTGGCCGGTGTGGCTATGGGCCTTATCACCGATGCGGAGCGCCCCAACGACCGTTATGCCATCCTTACCGATATTCTCGGTGACGAGGATCATCTCGGCGACATGGACTTCAAGGTCACCGGAACTGCCGATGGTATCACCGCTACCCAGATGGACATCAAGGTTGACGGCCTCAGCTACGAGGTGCTTGAGAAAGCGCTCGAGCAGGCCCGCCAGGGACGTCTGCACATTATGGGCGAAATGCTCAAGACCATCTCCGCTCCCCGCGAGGACTACAAACCCTTCGTGCCCCGCATCGAGCAGCTTCGCATCCCTGCAGAGTTCATCGGCGCCGTCATCGGCAAGGGAGGTGAGACCATACAGAAGATACAGAAGGAGACCGGTACCACCATCACCATCGACGAAGTACCTATCCCTGGCACCAATCTTACCGAGGGCGTCGTGGATGTGGCTTCCGCCGACAAGGATGCAATGCAGAAGGCTCTCGACTGGATCAAGGGCATCTGCGCCGTTCCCGAGGCAGGACAAGTCTATCACGGCAAGGTGGTGAGTATCCTGGAATTCGGCGCCTTTATCGAGATCCTCCCCGGAAAGGAAGGCCTGCTTCACGTGAGCGAGATAGCCTGGACCAAGACCGACAAGGTGGAGGATGTGCTTAAGGTGGGCGACGAAGTGGATGTCAAACTTCTCGAAATTGATGCCAAGACAGGCAAGATGCGCCTTTCTATGCGCGCCCTTACCGAGAAGCCGGAAGGCTATGTGGAGCCTAAGGGAAGAGGTGAGCGCGGCCCTCGCCGTGAAGGTGGCGAGCGTAAGGGAGGCGAGCGTGCACCCCGCCACGATGACAAGCCCCGCCGCGAAGGTGGCGAGCATCGCGAGAGGCGTGACGGTGAACGTCCCCACAGGGATGAACGTCCCCGCCGTAGCGGAAACGGTCCACGTCATTCAGCTCCGGAAGCTGAGGAAAGCAACGCTCCTGCCGACGAGCTTTATTAGAATCTTCACTGGGACTGGTCAAAACTCAATTTTGGCCAGTCCCTTTTTTAATACTTAACCAGTCAGCTGATGCCATGCTGGAACAATTAAAAGAACAAGTACTTAAGGCAAACAAAGACCTGCTTAGGCGCGGTCTGGTGTGCCTCACATGGGGCAATGCTTCGGCTATAGACCGGAGCAGCGGTCTTGTAGTAATAAAGCCCAGCGGCGTTTCCTACGAGGCGATGCAGTTGACCGACATGGTGGTTGTGGATATGGACGGTAGAGTTGTGGAGGGCTCCCTGAGGCCCTCTTCGGATACCCCGACGCATCTTGAGCTGTACCGCGCCTTTCCTGAAACTGGCGGCGTAGTCCATACACATTCCAGCTATGCAACCTCCTGGTCCCAAGTGGGCAAGGCTATTCCCAACATCGGTACTACCCATGCCGACACCTTCTTTGCTGATGTGCCGTGTACCCGCTGCCTGAAAAAGAGCGAAGTTTTCAGAGACTACGAAAAGAATACCGGCAAGGTGATAGTCGAGCTTTTCAAGGATATTAATCCACTCGATACTCCTGCCGCCCTGGTAAGGAACCATGGTCCTTTTATATGGGGAAAGAGTGTTGCTGAGGCGGTGAATAATGCGACTGTGCTGGAAGAGGTGGCCAAGATGGCCTTCTTGTCCGTGACTTTATTCTCCGTGGGCTTTATGGACGTAGTGCCTCATGTGCCTCCTATGAACAAATATCTCATAGAGAAGCATTTCTCCCGTAAAAACGGGCCTGGCGCCACTTATGGTCAAGAAACAAACAAAGGCGGCTCGAAATGAAACGAGCCGCCTTTGTTATGTGAAAAAGACTAGTTGCTGGCAAATCCGCCGTAGTCAGTGGAGAATGCATTGCAACGGTACACGTTGGTCTCTTTGCTGGCAGGGATTGTCTGTGTAGCCACGACTTCCCAATTCTTTTCTTCACTGGGCTTGCCTGAGTCGGGCACAAAATACCAGTAGTGACTTGCTGTGCTGGTTGTCCAGGTGGAGGTATTCTTGTTCAATTCGTTGAAGAAGAATGAGCATACGCACACATCGCAACTGCCGCCGTCGCCGAGTCGCTTGAAGTCGCCGACCTTCGCTCCGTTCTGGTACAATTCTACCTTCCAGTTGACTGCGTCATCATTCCAGAGAGCGACAACGAAGGCATTCTTGAAGACAGGATTGCCCTTGGCGAATATATTGGACGAGCCGCCTACGTTAAGCGAGCCGGCGCCACCGCTTGTTGCAGTGGTCCACGCATAGTTGTAACCCTTGCTTCCAGTGTATATCTGGTCGCCGTCGTAAACCCTCATCTGGAAGCTGAAGTCATCCTTGGTGCTTTTTGCTATCCAGTTAGTGATGGTGCCGTTCTTGGCGTCGCATTCATAGAGGCTGTAGCCGTTGGGCTGGCCGTTCGTGTTGAGGTTACTGCTCCACCAGGCTCCGCAAGCTGCACCGTGCACGTGTTCATAGATGGGAAGGCCGTTTTTGGTCCTGTATGAGTTGTGCAGATAGTTCTGCGGATAGTGGGTGTGGCCAATCATCAGGTGGGCTTCCTTGAAAGCCCTGAGCGCGGTGAGCACTTCGGAGTAATAAGCATCGGACTTGTTGACGCTTGAACCTCCGGAGGCGGATCCACCGCGGAACGGGATGTGACAGCAAAGTACTACGCATTTGTCCGCTTTGTTCTTCACGAGTTCCAGGTCCGCCTGCAGCCACTTCCACTGGTAGTTGGTGAAACCGCCGTTATAATTCCATGTGGCCTTGTTGGGGCTGGAATTGGTAGAAGTAGAAGTGGCGAGCACATCATCCATCACGATAATGTGGATATTACCCCTGTCGAAAGAGTAGTCGGTAGGTCCGAAATTCTCGAAGAAGTTTGCGGTGGCATCGAAATCAGTCGTGGCAGATCCATCATGATCATGGTTGCCGATGCATTGGAAGAACGGCAGATACCTGTTGCCCACTTTGATGTTGGACATGGAACTCTTCATGCCGGACCAAGTATTCCTGCTGTCGAAGATAATGTCGCCGAGGGTAATGGCATACGGGTTCGGGTACTTGGATGCGAATGTGGTGAGCGTACTCTGGATGTTGGGCACGGTTTCCGACGCATACCTCTGGACCTGTGCGTCTGTCTGGCACTGAGGGTCGCCAATCATCACCAGCGTAAACTTGTCCTCCGGCGTGGTCTGCGGGACAAGCGTGAAGTCGTAGCGGTTCTGCTGGTCCCTGACTATGGTACCGGGGGAGAAAAAGGCCGGCAGGTGGGTATTCTCGTCCAGCGGCACTTCATATCCGGAGGGGATGCTCAGGTAGGCCTTGCGTGCATAGCGGCTGCCTACGAGCTGGTAAACGCCGTTGGCATCCGTTACGACGTAGGTGTAGCCGTCGGTCACGGGAACACCGGCAATGGGCTTGCCGGTATTATCCTTGACTATGCCTATCATGTTGGCGTCTTCGCTGATGGCGGTGCCGTTGAGCTCTGATACGCGTTCGTTTTGCTTGCCCCCGTTGTTCGGGTCGTCAGGGTTCGGTTTGTCGCAAGCAGCCCCCGCTAAGAGGGCTGCTGCGATAAGTAAAATTTTTAAAGAATGGTTCATCGTGTTCTATTCCCATCCCCAGTTTTGGGTGATATTGGGATTAAGCTCAATAACTTTAACGTTATCAATTGGATACAAATATTTCTTCAGCGCAAATTCAAGTGCATAGTGGAACATAAGGTAGCCATGGTCGCCTTCGGAAAGGGAGAAACTCTGGTCGGCGCCGCTGTTGGCGATACCGAAAGAGGTCTCGGAAGCCTTGGAGCTGAAAGTAACCAAGCCATGTAAAAGGTCAAAGCCGCCTTTTCCGTCGGTTGCCTTAACGTAAGTATTTGTTTTAGGATCGAGGTTGTATGCGCCATTGCCATTGGCATTGGCAATAAAAACAGGATTGTCTTATTACAGGATGTAGAGGATGTGGTAAAACCTCTGCTGCAAAAGTATTATCAAGAGCAATAAACTGCTTAAACCCACATGATGGAGAAC
>JAFWPT010000305.1 GCA_017509375.1 Bacteroidales bacterium
CGCCTTGTGCCCGATGCACGGGTGGGCATGGCCCATGGACAGATGGACGGCAAGCAGTCCCTGGATACTCCGGGCTACGCTTTCATTGCCCAGCACATTAGCTATGAATTTTCCGCTGCCGTCCGGCTCGTCTCCGGCGGAAAAGCCTCCGGACAGAGCCAGGATATGGCATGAATCTATGGCCCCGGCCATTTCGGCAATGGAATTGCGGACATCCGAAGCGCTGAGATTGCGGAAAACAATTGTCTTCACCTCAGCTCCCGCCGCCCGGAATGCCGCGGCCGTATCATAGTCGCAATTGGTTCCGGGGAATACTGGGATATAGACTATAGGGTGTTCCGTCTTTTCCCCCGGATAACTGAAACGGCGGGGCGCGGGAGCTTTGACGCTCAGCAGCTTACTGCTTGACGGCGGCACGCATACCGGATACAGTCTGGAGTAACGGCCTTCATATGCGGCAGCCAGTCTGTCCAGCTGCATTTTCCTGCCGTTTACTATCAGCACATCTTCTTCCAGCACCTCTCCCAGCAGTTCGGCGCAAGGGTGTTCAAGGGCTATGGCAGACTCCACCAGAATGGAGCCGTAAGAGAGGTTGTAAAGATCCGGTTCAGAGATAGTTACAGAAGCGCCGAAGCGGTTTCCGAGGCCCATTTTTACCAGGGCTTCCCCGATTCCGCCGAAACCCACGGCCCAAGCGGACACAATGTCTCCGCGCTCGATACCGGCATGCACGAAGTTCCAGCAGGACTTCAGACATTCAGTGTCCGGCATACGGTCGGCCAGCGGGGTATGACGAAGCAGGTAAATCTTGTTGCCATCCCACTTGAACTCGGGAGAGATTACCTTGGTCGCACGGACAGTATTGATACCGAATGCTATAAGTGTAGGAGGCACGTTCAGTTCCTCGAAACTTCCGCTCATGGAGTCTTTGCCGCCGATGGACGGGAGCCCGAGCTCAATCTGCATCCTCAAGGCACCAAGCAATGCAGCCAGCGGCTTGCCCCAGCTATGCTCCGAGTTCATACGCTCGAAGTATTCCTGATAGGAGAAACGCATCCCGGACCAGTCGCCTCCTGCAGCGACCACTTTGGCACAAGCTTCCACCACCGCATAGGCGGCACCGTGGTAAGGGCTCCAGCTGCTGAGCTCAGGATTGAAGCCGAACGCCATGATGCTGGCGGTATCCGTGCCTTCTACAGGAAGTTTCTGTACGGAAACCTGGGTCTCCGTAGCCTGGAGCATGCCTCCGTAGGGCATAAGCACCGTAGAACGGCCTATGCTGGCATCGAACATCTCCACCAGACCCTGTTGGGAGGCCACATTCGGGCTGCCCATAAGGGAAAGCATGCGCTCTTCCAGGCCGGCTCCTTCCGGCATACGGGTGAAGGGGTCCTTGTCTTCGACCGCCCCGATAATCGCAGAAGCATAATGGGGAGCGCCGGTACTGTCGATGAAGGCCCGGCTTAAGTCAGCTACTTTGACACCTTTGTTGAACATGCGCATACGGCCGCTGCCGGTGACGTCCGCCACATAGCTTACTTCAATGTTGTCTGCAAGCGCGAGGCGCTCGAATTCTTCCCTGTCCGAAGCTGCCACCACCACCGCCATCCTCTCCTGGGACTCGCTGATAGCCAGCTCGGTAGCATTCAGACCCGAATACTTCACCGGGACCTTGTCCAGGTAGATGTCCAGCCCCTCTGCCAGCTCTCCTATGGCCACACTCACTCCGCCTGCCCCGAAATCGTTGCTGCGCTTGATAAGCCTGGTGGCTTCCGGACGGCGGAAGAGCCGCTGGAGCTTACGTTCTTCTGGAGCGTTGCCTTTCTGCACCTCGCTTCCGGCAGTTTCCAGGGAAGTCCCGGTGTGGCTCTTGGAGGAACCGGTAGCACCTCCTATGCCATCCCGTCCGGTACGGCCGCCCAAAAGGAGTACGACGTCGCCCGGAGCAGGCTCTTCGCGCCGCACGTCAGCAGCCCGCACCGCGCCCACCACCGCTCCGACCTCCATACGCTTTGCAGTATAGCCTTCGTGATATATCTCACGCACGTGGGTGGTAGCAAGGCCTATCTGGTTGCCGTAACTGGAATACCCGGCGGCCGCCTTGCGGCTGATAACCCTCTGCGGCAGCTTGCCCGGCAGGGTGTCCGCCACGCTCCGGAGAATGTCGCCTGCGCCTGTTACCCGCATGGCCTGGTACACATAAGCCCGGCCGCTGAGCGGGTCGCGTATGGCACCCCCGAGGCAGGTCGAGGCTCCGCCGAAAGGTTCTATCTCGGTTGGATGGTTATGGGTCTCGTTCTTGAACTGAAGCAGCCATTTTTCAGTGCCTGACGGAGTGTCCACGTCCACGAATATGCTGCAGGCGTTGTTCTCGCCGCTGTCTTCCAGGTCGTCCAGCAGTCCCTTGCTCCGCAGGTAACGGGCTCCGATGGTGGCGATTTCCATGAGGCAGAAGCGCTTGTGCCCGCGGCCCAGGCTGGCCCGGACGGCATCAAACTGCTTCAGGGAAGCTTCCAGGGCAGGCTTGATGAAAGACTCCTCTATACGCAACTGCTGCAGCTCCGTATTGAACGTAGTATGGCGGCAATGGTCGCTCCAATAGGTATCCAGGATACGGAGCTCGGTTTCGGAAGGGTCTCGGCCCTCGGAAGAGAACCATCGCACCACTTCTCCCAGATCGTCTGCGTTCATCGCCAGGCCGTGAGACTTGCAGAAGGCCACGAGTCCGTCGCCGTTCAGCTTTGTGAAGCCGTCCAGGCTTTCCATGGGCTTCACTTCGGCCTTTCCAGGCGCCTGCAGCAATCCCAGGTCCTTTTCCCTGGACTCCACGGCGTTGATATAATAGTGGCGGATAGCGGCAAGTCCTTCGTCGTCAAGGGAATCGTCGAAAACCAGAAGGCGGGAAGAGCGTATCTGCACATCTGCATCGTGGTCTATCAAGTGCACGCAGTCAACTGCCGAGGAAGCCCGCTGGTCAAACTGCCCCGGGATATACTCCACGGCAAGGTATTTCTTGCCTTCCAGCGGACAGGTGTCGCTGACCGTGTCGGTGACAGTCTCCCCGAATACGGTGTAACGGCATTTCTCCAGCAATTCTTCGCTGAAGCCGAACAAGTCGTAAACATTTATAAGCCTCAGGGAACGGAGACCCAGAGAAAGGTTTTCGTTGAATTCTTCCAGAAGGCTGCGGGCCTCCACCTGAAACTCCGAATACTTTTCTACGTAGATGCGGTGTATTTTGTTCATCAGATTTCTGTCTTCAGGACTTTCTCTTTCTGTTTCTGACGGAATGCCTCCAGGCGGGCGGCGAGCCTGTCGTCCAGGAGGGCGAGGATGGAGATTGCGTACAACCCGGCATTCCTGGCCCCGTCAATCGCCATCGTGGCTACTGGAACGCCGGAAGGCATCTGTACGATTGAGAGGAGCGAGTCCAGGCCGTTCAGCGCGGCGCTTTTTACCGGTACGCCTATGACAGGGAGGGTCGTGAGCGCCGCGGCCATGCCGGGGAGATGGGCTGCACCGCCGGCGCCGGCGATTACCACCCCCACTCCGCGGTCCCGGGCGCCCTTCATATAATCCACGAAAAAATCGGGAGTACGGTGGGCGCTGATTACCTTCTTTTCATAAGGCACCCCGAATTCATCCAGCACGCTGCAGGCGGCTGACATCACGTTCCAGTCGCTGCCGGAACCCATTATTATGCTTACTATCATTCAAAAAAGAGTTTGGAGAGAGTCATAGGCTCCACGTACTTGCCGTCCTTGTAAACCCGCATATTGCCGGAAGCGATTTCATCGATGAGCATTACTTCGCCGGCGGCATCATATCCAAACTCAAACTTGATATCGTACAGTTCCATTCCGCGCGCTTTCATTTCATCCGCGACTATGCGGGTGATGCGCTGTGTCTCCGCCTTGATATCGTCATACTGCTTTGGAGTCATCACCCCGAGCACCACCAGACCGTCC
>JAFWPT010000306.1 GCA_017509375.1 Bacteroidales bacterium
GCCATCCGAAAAACAAGCCTCCCCCGTCCCCTCCCAAGGAGGGGTGAAGGATTAGGTCGTCTTGAGGATGTTTTTACCTCCTTGGGAGGGGGTAGAAGAGGCTACACTCTCAATGTCCTTCCTCCCGCCTTCACTACAGACCCAGACACCCCTCGCGTGGAACTCAATTACAACGAGGCTCTGCAATATCTACGTCGTGAAGCCGTCCGTGTTCCGGCACCAAGGGGGATGGTGCTGCTATGTTATCAGGGCTATATTTTAGGTCCCGGCAAGTGTGTTGGTAATCGCATCAATAATTTATATCCCGATCAGTGGCGCATCCGTACTACCTATACCACCCCGTTCACCTTGGGTAATCAGTCTGCAGATTAGTGTTTATTCGGCGCTGATATTTCCAGCGTATTGGTTACATTGTCTCGTTTTTCCTAAGATCTGTTGGTGAAAAACCAGCTATGCGTCTGAAAGCGGTTGAGAAGTAGTCAGGATTAGTGAACCCTACCTCATATGCTATTTCCTTGAGGGGTTTTGTGGTGTTCATAATTAGGAATTTGCTCTTCTTGATGCGCGTTTCCTGAATGTAATGGTAAGGCGACTTGCCTGTGTGCTTTTGGAATATCTTGCGAAAACGGCTGTATCCCCATCCGATGGCCTGAGCCACATCTTCAGAACTGATTTCGTCCCTATAGTGATTATGGATGAAGAGCAAAGCCTGGTGTATGTCTTCAGCGATAATTTTTTCTTGCAAAGTTGATGTTTTGTCGTATGCTGATATGTAGCCCAATAGCATGTTTACGTAACCGCTCAGCAACTGCTGATAGCCTTTCTCCATGTGCTGCGCAGTCTTTATGCCCAGGTTAAAGAGGTTGACAATATCATTGTTCAATGTTATGGGCAGATGGAACAAGGGGTGCTTTGTGGAAAAGAAGCCGTTCTTTACCCTCGCCTCTATATTTGGCCCGCGGAATCCGATCCAATACTCCTTCCATCCGGTAGTTGTGTCCGGATGATAGGTGTGGCGTTCCTGGGGAAAAAGCATCATCACATCTCCTGCCTTCACCTGCATCTCGCCTGCTGTCTCGGTGCGGAAAAATCCCGCACCATTCGAGCAATAGATTAGCTGGTATTCGTCTAACATACGGCCTGCGGCAGGCTGGAATCTGTACGAGAGGGGGTGCTCTGCTGGAGGATAAGCCTCTCCGGGCTGAATTTCTTGCGTTCCAACACAGTTGACAGTGAGACCCCAGTCCAAATCGTGTTCTACTGAAGGCAGGTACTTATAATTGAGGTGCTCGTTCATCGTTGTCATATTTTAGAGTAATGAATGATATTCTTATGCAAATATACTCAGAAATATTATACCCGCTATCAAATACTTTCCCTTTTTACATACTTATGTTCTTTTTTTTCTTTCAAATGTCATTATTCTATGGTATATTGTCATTTTTTAAAGGTCGGCTGTCAGTTAATAACATAAATTTGCAGCAGGAAACAAAGCGTAAACCGACAAATTAACATTATAATGAAAAAGAACAGGTTTTATCTCTCGTCATAACATTTGTTATGTCAACTTGTATGTATGCCCTTGAGGTAGGTCATCTTAAGACTCAGGCATATACCAATCCCATTGGTATTGACCTTACAACTCCTTCTTTCAGTTGGGTGCTCTCTTCTTCCGAACGGAATGTGATGCAGACATCCTATAGCATCAGGGTCAGCACCGAGCGCGATTTCAGTGATGTGGTGTGGGAATCGGGCACTATTGAGAGCGACCAGTCGGCAGATGTGCAGGCAACGGGTTTCACACCCCAGGCCCGCACCCGGTATTATTGGCAGGTAACCGTTACCGACAACAAGGGCAATGCCGCTATCAGCACAGAGCGGGCCTACTTCGAGGTAGGACTGAAGAACACCTCGGCCTGGAATCGTGCCAAATGGATAAAAGGTACCCGTACGCCTAAGAGCGGTACTTCCGTTGCTGTTATCAAGGACTACGAGGTAGAGGTGAAGTTCGAGGTCAGACAGTTGGCTGCCGGCCTTATCTTTGCCGCCAGGGATCACGACAATTACTATATGTGGCAGATTAACACCCTGACCGGTTCGCCACGTTTCCGTCCTCATCGCTGGCAGAACGGTAATCCGGCCTGTATGTCGGAGAATGCCTTGGGAGTCGATGTCAGGAATGGTGAGGTACACACCCTTCGCATTGAGGTCAGGAATGCTGCTACCGCCACAACTTTTGTGGACGGTAAGCAGGTGGATTCCCGCACGGGCGAATTTGCCTATGGCGATTTCGGCTTCCGCGAGGACTATGACAACGGTAATACAGCCGAGGAAGCATATTTTGACGATTTCAAGGTTACCAGTAATGGCGAAACGCTGTTGGAGGAACACTTCGAGAAGGCAGAGGATAATACCTTCTTGGGCGGAACGGTAGAGAACGGGCGCTTCTATATCAAGGGCCCCGGCACCTATTGCTGGCAGGAGAAAGGCAGTACGCTGGGCGGCGCAACACTCTTCCGCAAAGCTTTTGCAGCAAAGAGCGGCATCAGGAAGGCTCGTCTTTATGCCACAGGTCTTGGCGTTTATAACGTATATATAAATGGAACGCGCGTGGGAATCACTTATGATGACGGCACCACAGAGCAGGACGAATTGAAACCTGGCTTCACCGAGTTTACCAAGACGGTCTTCTATACTACCCACGATGTTACGGCTCTCCTTCGCGAAGGCGATAATGCCATTGGTGCTGAGTTAACCAGCGGTTGGTGGAACGGTGCCATTGCCCACGGTATGTATGGCAGCAAGCCCGTAGCTTTCAGGGGAATGCTCATCATAACCTATGAGGATGGGACAGAAGAAACCGTTGCGACGGATACTTCGTGGTCCTGCAACACCAACGGAGCCCTCCGTAAGGGCGACATCTATAATGGTGAGACCTACGATGCCCGACTGGAGAGCAACTGGTCAGAGGCTGACTACGACGAAGCCGATTGGTACAAAACAGCCGTCAGCAGCGATTTCCAGGGCACCATCCGTGCCTTCGAGGGACCAGCCGTCAAGGCTGTGCCTGCCTTGGCGCGTATGCCCAAGACCGTAACCATTTACGAGGGGACAAAGCCCAACGGCAAGACATTCGGTCAGATTAATGTTGTATCTGAACTCGCCGGACAGAACAGCTTCCAGCTCAAGGCCGGGCAGACAGCTGTCATAGACCTGGGTCAGAATGCTGCCGGATGGGTCAGCTATACGGCAAAGGGTGAATCCGGAACCCGACTGCGTTTCCGCTTCGGTGAGATGCCTAACACAACGGGTGACCGCGGACGCGGTGACGATGGTCCTGCAGGTTCTGTCTATACCGAGAATCTCCGTAGTGCCGAAGCTACCCTTACCTATACCCTGAAGGGCGCTCCTGAGGGGGAGAGCTATCATCCTACCAGCACCTTTATGGGCTTCCGCTATATAGAAGTTACTACAACCCGTGACGTAGAACTGACCGATGTGGTAGGCGAGACCGTACCCTCGGCTATGGACGAACAGTCTTCGCACAAGAGGAAATGAATCAATGGTATGTTCAGACAGTCATCGATGCAGGCAACGAGGTGAACGAGGCACTTGCCGACTATCAGTCTTCTGCCGAGAAACACCAGTATTACCAGCGTCAGATTGAGGTATTGCACGAAGCTTACATCGGTACCCATGAGTTGATGGACAATGGTAAGGCCAGTTATCTGGAGGTTCTTACAGCTCAGGAGTCGTTACTCAGTTCCCAACTGAGCGAGGCGATGAATATGTATTCTGCTTCCAAGGCACTCATTGCCCTTTATATTGCTTTGGGTGGCGGTTCGAAGTAAGTTGTCGTCATATAGAAAGATCAAAGACGGTGCTCGCACCGTCTTTTGTCATTTTGTATAGTTAAAATGTCAAATATTCAAGGGAACAGCGGCGTTAATACCGTATTTTTGCAATATTAATCATATCATATTGTTTTTATTATGAAGAAAAAGGTTCTCTTTTCCGTATTGCTTTCTGTCAGTATGACCGTCTGTGCTCAGTCCCTTGAAAAGTGGAACGAGGGTTCCCCCTTAAGCCGTCCCTGCACATGGTGGCACTGGTTGGATTGTAACATTACCCGTGAAGGCATAACCGCCGACTTGGAGGCTATGAGTCGGGCCGGATACCACGAGGCCCAGATTTTCAACGTAGGATACGGTTATCCTGAAGGTACAGCCAAATACCTCTCTCCTGAGTGGTTGGAACTCTTCAAATGGGCGGCTATCGAGGCAAAGCGTTTGGGTATGGAACTATGCTTCCATAATGGTCCTGGCTGGTCCAGCAGTGGCGGTTTCTGGGTGAAGCCGGAACAAAGCATGCAGCGTATTGTCTGGACAGAAACACATCTGACGGGTTCCGGAAAGAAACAGACTATACGTTTGGAGCAACCTAAGGCTCAGCATAACTGGTACAATGATATCGTCGTCCTGGCTTTCCCCCGTCCAACATCCGACCGCAAGATTACTGATTATGTAATCAAAAGCCTTGGCTCCAACAGCTATCCCAATATCCTTATGCCCAAGCCTGAAGTCGTAAAGGAGCAGGAGGTTGTCAGAATCTCTGATATCCAGAACCTCACTAACCTGATGGATACTGAAGGTAATCTTACTTGGCAGGTTCCTGCCGGAGAATGGATTGTTCTTCGTATGGGTCACACCACTACGGGGGAGAAAAGTCATCCCTCAACTGCTGCCACAGGTGGTGGGCTCGAGGTGGACAAGATGAGTCGCAAGGCTCTGGACCAGTATTGGAAGGATGGTGTCCAACCTATTCTGGACTATTTGGGCCCGTTGGTTGGTACAGCTCTAACCAATTGTCTGGTGGATAGCTATGAAGTGGGATGCGGAAACTGGACGGATGGTTTCGACCAGGAGTTCCAGCGACTGCGCGGCTATAACCCACTGTTATATTTCCCCGCCATAGCCGGTTTCTATGTAGGAAGCAGCGAGCAGAGCGAACGTTTCTTGTGGGATATGCGTAAGACTGTCAATGATCTGATGGCTGCCAACTATTACGACCAGTTCAGCAAACTTTGCCACCAGAATGGACTTAAATACTCTGTAGAGCCTTACACAGGGCCATTCAACGATATGGAAGTCGGTGCCAGTTCTGATATTGTAATGGGTGAATTCTGGATGGGAAATGTAGCTATGCCCTCCTCAACCAAGACGGCAGCTTCCATTGCCCATATCAACGGAAACACTGTAGTAGGTGCCGAATCCTTCACCGCGGGAAGCGACCAGGCCGGTTGGGACGGAAGTCCTGCAAAAATGAAGGCATTGGGTGATATGGCATGGACCGATGGTATCAACCACTATATCTTCCACACCTTCGTTCATCAGCCGAATGACAAAGGCCCCGGTTACACACTCGGAGAGTTTGGCTCACACTTTAACCGGCTCAATACACTATGGGATGCTGCCATACCTTATATGAAATATGTAACACGTTCGCAATACTTGCTCCAACAGGGACGTTTTGTCGGCGACGTGTTAGTCTATGTAGGCGAGGTATCGCCCAATGACGGCTGCAGCCGCAAGGACATTAAGGACCTTGGCTACGACTACGACGAGATATGGACAGATCAGATGGCCCAGCTGCAGGTGCGCAACGGACGGCTCATCACCCGTAGCGGCGGTGAGTATCGTCTGCTTACGCTGTTCGATACCTCGTGGATGACACCCAAGACATTGCGTATCCTTCACCGGTTGGCACTTCAGGGTGCAACCATCATCGGTCCCCGTCCTGCCAAGTCACCCAGTTTGGAGGATTACCCCACGTGTGATGACCAGGTAGAACAACTGGCTAAAGAATTATGGGATAAGGGGTTAATCAAGGATATTTCTGTTTCTGAGGCTTTACAGAAACTACAGGTTAAACCTGATTTCCGTCCAGGCACCACAGGACAGGACCTTCGCTTTATCCATCGTTCCTGTCCCGAGGGAGAAATCTATTTCGTGGCTAATCCCGAGAAACAATACCGTAATGAGACCTGCGAATTCCGTGTTCAGGGAATGGTTCCCGAGCGCTGGGATGCCCAGACGGGACAGATTGCCGCTATTCCCTATCGTCAGGGCGAATATGGAACGTTGATAGACCTCCACCTCGAACCCGAACAGAGCGCTTTCATCATCTTCCGTTCTTCTTCTGCAGAGACTGATGCCTGTGTGACTGACGTCAATACCCTTTACGACGATGCCAGAGAA